>JANYCA010000168.1 GCA_025360525.1 Chitinophagaceae bacterium
CGAAACCAGCAGCTTAATCGTTTGTTTACATCGTAATTTACATTAAGGTAATACCGGTACCCTTTATCATAAAACACGGGAATGGAAAAACTGTACAACACATCGTTTTCGTAGGCATATAACCTGCTATTATACCCACCCGTTTCAAAATATTGCAAGCGCATATTTGCTGAATACTTTTTCATCATTGGTTTATACAAAATATCTACATACCCTAAAAATCCATCCTGTGCACCTGCTCCTTTTTTATCATACCAATTCAGTTCTATTCTGTTCCTGAAAGTAAAAATTGGATTAATTCTATAACTGGTTTGAATGCGAAAGTTTTGGCGTGACTTAGGTATTACCAATGATAAAATATTATTATCCGGGTTAAAGTTTTTAGGCTTTGTCTCAGTCCGGTAACGGGCATATATTTCCAGTTGTTTATTGGGCTTGTAAGTAACCTGCGAAAAATAGTCCATTCCCGCCGTGGGCGCATCTACCTGGTAACGCAGCCAGGGAAACTTATAAAAATCAGCGTACGCATCAATACGCCAAATACTGTTTGGCCTGATGCTGATACCTGAGTAAAACCCTTTTTCATTGGTTGGAAAAGTACTTTCGGTAAAAGCATTGGTATACAGCGATTGGTATTTTTCAGAAATATTCCTGTAAACAAAACTCAAATCAACTGCAGCATCTACGCTTACCAAAAGGCCATTAACGGTAGCTTTATTAAAACGATTATCGATTGCAGCCTCGCCAAAGAAATGCATATTTCTAAAAGTATAACTGTAATCCAAACTTTGGTTACCTGCCCTTTTACCGGATAAAGCGTAAATATTATAAGGATCATTCGATTTGTTGAGTGACAAATTAAAATGATACTGAATAACATTTAAACCTATATGCAGGTTGCCCTTGTTATAAGCGAAATTACCGCCATAGGCAAGCTGTTGTTGGGCGCCTTTATCTGCCAATTCGCTCTTGGTTCTATGCAAACCAGATGTTTGTAAAGAAGAAATAAAATCTTCATTATTAAGTGTATCCACCACAAGATTGGCATCTACTTTTTTATAAGAAACAAATGCCGTAAGCTCCATATTTTTTTTGGCCAACGTAATACCGGCGCCCCGGTGAAAATTTACTTCCCCGGCAGAATTATAGGGCCGCAACACAGTTAATTGTCTTTTGATATTCACCACATCCGGGCTTTTTTTAAATGCAAGACTCTGCCACTGGGTTAAGCCTTGCCCCATGTTCACCGTAAAATCGCCTATTGCCAAAGATTTGATGATCCCTATATTTCTTGCAAAAACATGAAAAGAATAAAAATCAAACCCCTTTGGCTGACTGCCTTTAAAGAATTCTTCGCCTGCATCTTTTTCGGCAACTATACCATACTGCAGTAAATTTTTATACTGATATTTATACCGAACTAAAAGCCGCTGTGGAGATCCCGGATAATAATTATTGGCTGTGGTTGAATCCAATAAAAAACCCTTGGAAGTTTCCAATACCGTTGTAACCCTTGCCAGCAGGCTATGGGTACCTCCACTTAATCTTTCACCAAACGAAGTAATAAGATTGGCACTGGTACTAACGGTAATATATGGCCGGAGTCGTTCTATGGTTAAAACATCCCAGCCGGGAACAGCCTGTAATTCGTAAATACTAATGAAATTTCCAAACAAATTTCGGTACGAAATAATGTTTTGTATTTGTATCGGCGAAAGAATAATCAGTTCCTTTAAAGTGCCTGCATCTGCGGTATTAAGGTTAAGCGGCGATTGTAAAAAATGCTGCAGCGATTGTAAGAACGAGTCGTCCTGTGTTTCGGCATCCTCATTACTTTCTGTTACAGCCTCCAACTGTTGTTCCACCGTACTATTTGGGTTCTGCGGCAACTTTATAATTTGTGCACCTGCCTGTTGCAAAAAAAGAAAAGAACTAAAAACCAACAGCGTCCTGCAGTATTTGTTTGCTATCCTGCTCCCAAAAAAGCCTGAACGCAATTGAATTGCGGATGGATAGTTCATTAAATTTCCGGTGGTTAATTTCCTCATCATTGGTTAGTTGATGGAATAGTTGAAGACTCTTTTTTGCCTAAATTTATAATCAGCAATACGCCAGGCGATAAACCTAATTGCGGATGAAAACTACCACTAACATCCAGCCTTAAATTATTCCAGCTTACGCCAAACCCTGCATAGCCAACAGATGTAGCAGTTGCAATACCCGCCCTTACAAAAAATGCTTTTGCAAAACGGTATTGAAAACCGGCATTTACATTTACCGGAAAATTTTCTTCTTTAACTATTTCGCCACTTACAAAAAAGCGCTCGGAGGCATCATAGCCAAGACCAAATTTATAGGCTGAGGTAATTTTTTCATCCGTCTTTGAAAATTTGCCACCAATGGGATTGTACACATGCACGCCTGCATTCAGTTTTTCTGTTAGATGAACAATAGCACCTATTTCTACATTAATTGCCCCATCACTGTTATAAGATGGTACCCTGTAGCCGTAATAATTAAACTGCACACCAATATCTACTTTGCTCCCCAGGCTTCGGCCATAGGCCAAACCTACCTGGCTTTCATTAAAATTTTTGTACCCAAGATATTTTAGACTAACGCCGAAATTGCCCAGCGAAGAGGGCACTGCAATAGCTGCAGTGTACATGCTGGTGGCTGAAAGCAAAAAGCGCCTTTCGCCATATACGCCGGCACTTACCTGCTTTACCTGTGCAAGGCTGGCCTGGTTATTTACAAACGAAAACACGTCGCCATGTTCTGTACTATAGGCTCCCAGCCCCAAATACACTGCGGATATGGGCTGGCGCAGGGTTTGGGAGAATGCGGCAAAAGCTGGTAAACATAAAATGCCCATCAAACAAAAAAAGTGATTTCTCAAAGTAGCAGTAGTTATTTACGGCAATATAAAGATAAATCGGCAGGTTGAAACCAGTAATACAAATACTGTTGTTACTTTTGCGCCATGCAACTATTAGATGGAAAGCTTGTTTCACAGGCAGTTAAAAATTCGCTTAAAGAAAAAATAGCCCAATTAAAAGCCACCGGAAGTAAAACGCCTCACCTTGCAGCCATATTGGTGGGCAGCAATGGTGCCAGCGAAACCTATGTGGCCAGCAAGGTTAAAAACTGCGAAGAAATTGGTTTTAAAAGCACCCTTATCAGGTTGGATGAAGCCGTTAGTGAAAAAGAATTAATGGATACCATTGAGCAATTGAATAAGGATGCAGATGTGGATGGTATATTAGTTCAACTGCCGTTGCCCAAACAAATAAATGAAGATAAAATCATCAGCCTCATCAACCCTAAAAAAGATGTGGACGGGTTTCACCCCATGAGTGTTGGTAAGATGGTGCAGGGGCTTCCTACCTTTATTCCGGCTACGCCTTATGGCATTATGCTGATGCTGGAGCATTATAAAATTGAAACAAAAGGAAAGCATGCAGTGGTGATTGGCCGAAGCAATATTGTAGGCCGGCCTATCAGTATATTATTAAGTCGCAACACCAATCCCGGTAACTGCACGGTTACAGTGTGCCATAGTCATACACACAACTTAAAAGAAATTTGTTTGCAGGCAGATATTATTGTGGCAGCCCTCGGCAGGCCAGGCTTTTTAACCGCTGATATGGTAAAAGAAAATGTAGTGGTAATTGATGTGGGCATCACCCGTGTGCCCGATGCAAGTAAAAAAAGCGGCTTTTCAATAAAAGGCGACGTGGACTTTGAAAATGTAGCGCCTAAATGCAGCTACATTACTCCAGTGCCAGGCGGTGTGGGATTGATGACGATTGGTGCCTTGCTGATGAATACGTACAATGCTTGTGTGGGGGAATAGTTGGGGCTTGGGTGTGTAAATATATAGGTGCAATTTGCGCCTACATAAGAAATCTATCATCGACAACACTTTTAATAATTGTTACAAAAATTTGCTTTTAAAAAAAATGTCGTTACTTTTGTAACATCAATTTCAGTATGGCAACTATCAATCCCAACATTATAATCGGTCAAAATATCAAAACCTTACGGGATAAGATTGGATTAACCCAAGATGCACTTGCTCAATATTTAGGCACTTCCAGAGAACAGGTTGGTTATTATGAAATTGGCCACCGGGCTGTACCTTCTACTCAATTAAGCAAATTGGCCAATCTATTTTGCATGAATGAATTTGATTTTTATGAAGAAAATATGCAAAACAGGAGCATTAATATAGCTTTTGCTTTTAGGGCTGATGATTTACAACCACAAGACCTGCAAAGCATTGCCCAGTTTAAAAAAATTGTACATAATTATATGAGCATGAAAAAAGCAGGCGGTGATGAATGAACTGTTATTAGAAAAAGCTGCTGTTGCCTTTCGCTCTGATAATGGATTAAATAATGCCGACGCCATCCGCTTAAAAAGTCTCCTACAAAAATTAAATGTAATTACCGTATTTGCACCATTATCAGACAATTTCTCGGGCATGGCATTAAAAGCAAATTCAGTTAACCGCTTTATGCTGGTAAACAGCAACCAATCTTTAGGCAAACAACATTTCACTATCTGTCACGAACTGTACCATCTGTTTATTCAAACAAATTTTATCAGCCAGGTTTGTAGTACCGGTAAGTTTGATAAAAAAGCAGATAAAAACGAATACAACGCAGATGTATTTGCCAGTTATTTATTACTGCCTACAGACGGTCTTTTAGAAAATATTCCCAACGTAGAAATAGAAAGGAAAAGAATTTCATTAAAAACCATTTTGTACATCGAGCATTTTTACAGTTGCAGCAGGCGGGCATTACTATACCGGTTAAAGCAGCTTAAATTGATTTCTTCTGCCGAATACGATGCCTTTATTTTAAACATTCAAAGAGGCGCTTTAGAAAACGGCTATGCTGTTGACCTGTATAAAAATGGTAACCATAAAGTGGTAATTGGTGATTATGGCATAATAGCCAAACAGCTTTTTGATACCGAAACAGTTTCAGAAAGCCATTATTATTCCCTCCTGGCCGACCTTGGCATTGATATTACCAAAATTGATGAAACGCAGTATGGAGAAGACTAACCGCATTATACTGGTAGATGCCGATGTGGTTTCTCATTTTATAACAGCCGGCGAATCAGAAAGTATTCACCTGATTTTTCCAAACAATCCTATTCACCTGCTGGATAAAGTACATGCAGAATTACAAAATTGGAAGAACGCTAATGTTGGTTTTATAGTTTCAGATTTATTGAAAAAAAAACGAATTAAACTGATTGACTTTCCTGAAGACAACGAAGAAATTAAGAGAGAGTATTTCTGGATAAAGAAAATGCAGTTTAAAGGCGATGGCGAAAGTGCCTGCCTCGCAGTAGCACGGTATAATAAAAACATATTGGCCAGCAGTAATTTAAAGGATATAAAAAGTTACTGTGCCATGCACAAAATAAATTACCTGACTACAATGGATTTTTTATGTGCCGCCATAGCTACAAGCATATTTACAGAACCAAGGTGTGATGCCTTTTTAAAAACGGTACTAAATGCTGGCGGTAAATTACCTGTGAAAAGTATGAAGGAATTTGTCCGTAGAAAGATTGACTTTTTGTAATTGCTATTTTATTTTCTTTTGCCATACCCCACCTCAGGCTCTGCTGCCATCGAAAAGTTTTCTTCTTCCATAATTTTTACCGTTATCTGTCCGTTCATGAGCATGGAGAGCAGCCAATCTCTTAGTTGGGAAAACATTTTATAATTGAATCAACTTTTCTGAGTGATTTTAATGGAGGCTGAGTAAACTAATTTTGTGAGCCATTCTTTGTATTTTAAAAAATTACTTATAAATTTAAAATTGCACATCTCCATAGATAGCATCTTTGGGCCGACGCTCCGCCACAAACGGGGCATTTGCAATTTATAAAACTTCTGCTTAATCCCATGATTTGATAATTTCAATCAAAACTTTACCGCATCATTTCCTGATTGAACGGCTGTTCGTTGGCACTGAAAACGTGGTTTTTAAATACTCCATTGGAAATAAAAAATAGCTTTAGAACTATTGATTTATATAATTATTTTTCAACCACCTTAAACTATCTTCAACCGTTCAAACTATTTTCAACCCCATCAACCACCTTAAACTATTTTCAACCCTCCTAAACAGCCCTCCGTTTTATTTCTTTGTTTATCAATACCAGTTCTCTGCCCACTTGCCCACTCACGCTGCTGTTTTCTTGGGCCCTGCGCATGAGGTAGGGAATTACATCTTCTATCGGACCAAAGGGCAGGTACTTGCTTACCGAACAACCTGCCTTGGCAAGGTTAAATGTAATGTTATCGCTCATGCCGTACAATTGTGAAAAATGGATATGGGGGTGATTGAGTTCGATATTATTTTTCAAAGCCTGTTCCACTCCATACAAATTACTTTGGTCGTTGTGGCTGGCAATAATTACCGCAATCCGGTCAATATGCTGAATGCAAAATTGAACTGCCTCGTTGTAGTCGCTGTCGGTGCTTTCCTTATCCGGCTGTATGGGCGATGGATAATTTTTTTCGATAGCCCTGTTGCGTTCATTTTCCATGTACGCACCCCTTACCAATTTAGCGCCGAGTACAAAATCTCTTTCCATAGCAGCATCGTAGGAGTCTTTTAAAAATTGTAACCTGTCTTTGCGGTAAAGCTGAATGGTATTGTAAATCACTCTCCTCTTTTTGTTAAATGTATCCATCATTAAAATGGTGAGGGCATCCACGGGGTCCTGTATCCAGGTTTCCTCTGCATCTATCAGCACACCAATACTTTTAGCAGCAGCAGCTTCGCAAACTTGTAGCATACGCACCCTTACTCTGTGCCATTCTTCCTTTTCCTTCTCATCTAATTGCTCCAACGATTTTAAATATCTTTTCATCAAGGTACCCTGGTTGTGGTTCATTAATTCATCAATTTTTTCCAATAATCCGAACCTGCTAAAGCCGGTAACTTTCACACTCATAAACGGAATGTTGGGCTGCGTGGCAGCATAGTTAATCACCTTAATAAATTCTTCTGTGGCATGGTCAAATCCGGCCTCTCCATCGCTGCCACCTTCAACGGCATAATCTAGAATAACTTCCACTTGAAAGTCGCTCAGCCGCCTGGCAACTGCAGCGGTTTCCTCCAACGTTTCACCTCCAACAAATTGTTTAAAAATAGTACTGCGAATGAGGGTTTTTGTAAAAGGTAAATTCCATTTAATAGCCAATGGAGTAAATTTTAAGCCGGCATTAATCAACCACGGAATGCCCATGGATTTAAATAAAAACCGGGCTTTTTTTAGCTCATTATTTTTTTTGTATGCAAATGCATATTCAGTATTGTCGAAAGAAATAGCAATGGTTTGCGACATATATTATGTAAAGTTATTAAACAAATAGTGAGTAAGTTTTTATAAGAATTAGTCACGCTACAAAGAATAATTCAGCCTGAATTAAAATCAATCTATTTTTTTCCTTTATGATAAAAAAGAGTGTTAAAAATATCAAAACTTTACTAAGGCTACCCATTGAGCCACTTCATCAATAATATAGTTAATTACTTATTAGCCAACTGTCCACAAGCAGCATCAATATCTTTCCCACGGCTTCTTCTCACCCGTACATTAACCCGGTGATGGGCAAGGTAATCTGTAAATGTATTGGTTTTATCTTCATCCGGTTTGGTAAATGACACCCCTTCAATTGGATTGTATTCAATTACATTAACGAGGTGCGTTGGAATTTGCCTGTAAATTTTTACAAGGTGTTCGGCATCTTCCAACGAATCATTCAGATCTTTAAACAGAATGTACTCCAGCGTTATATCATTTTTGGTTTTATCGTAAAAATAATTCAACGACTTAATCAGTTCGGCGATGGTATTGCTTTCGTTGATGGGCATAATGCTATCCCTTTTTTTATCATCCGCCGCATGCAGCGAAAGGGCAAGGTTAAAGCGTACTTTATCATCTCCCAGTTGCTTGATCATTTTTGAAACACCTGCGGTAGAAACCGTAATCCGTTTGGGGCTCATGTTCAATCCATCATTTGCAATCAACCGGTCAATCGATTTCAATACATTTTTATAATTGAGCAAGGGCTCGCCCATACCCATAAAAACCACGTTGGATAATTTTTTATTAAAACTCTTTTCCGATTGTTCGTTGATGAGTGCCACCTGGTTATAAATCTCATCAAAATCAAGGTTGCGTTTGCGTTCCATTTTTCCGGTAGCGCAAAACTTACAGGTAAGGCTGCAACCAATTTGAGAAGATACACAGGCTGTATTTCTTCTTTCTGTAGGTATCAACACGCCCTCAATCATATGCCCATCAAAGGTTTGAAATCTTGATTTGATGGTACCATCACTACTAAACTGGGTAGCATTTACTTTAAGCGAAGGAAAAGAAAACTTATCTGCCATCTTAGTACGCAGCTCCTTCGAAACATCCGTCATATCTTCAAAGCCTTGTGCATTTTTTTTCCATATCCATTCATAGACCTGCTTTGTTCTGAATTTTTTTTCTCCAAGGGATGCAAAATAAGTTACCAACTCCTCCAAACCCAGGTGGCGTATGTTCTGTTTATTTTCCGTCATGAGGCAAAGATACAAAACCGGCTAAAGGGGGATTGATAATTGTTTTGAAAATAGTAGCATATCATCACCCCTTATTGTAAAAATATTAACATTCGGTTTACTGTCTACAGCGGGGTTTTTGAACAGGATTAACGACTTTTTGAAGACCATTTGCTAAAAAACCGGTTTGTTTAGATGCCTTAAAGAAGCCATTTACAACAACTATCCTTTGGCTTTGCCTTTTTGTGTATCCTACTGCACAATTTGTGGTGATTGCTCAACAATAAAGTTATTATTTTTAATTTAGGGCTGATTTTCAAGCTACACAATCCTTTGGCATAGCCTTTTCATAAATGTCACCAAACAAAATAAATAATTATGAAAAAGAAATGGATGATTGTAGCTACAGTAGTAGCTTTCGGAGTAACACAGGTAAACGCACAATCCGACGTTGTCGTTAAAAGTAATGGTTTGCATTTAGGCGCTAGGGTTGGGGCAAATCTTTCAAATGTTATTAGTGATAAAAGCAGCAACTATACTACCGGGGCTAAACTTGGTGCTAATGCGGCCTTATTCCTGGAAATTCCCCTGGCTCCAATGGTAAGCCTGCAGCCTGAGATTCAGTTTTCTCAGAAGGGTTATAAATCTACGGGTACTTATTTAGGTTCTGCGTATGAGTACAAGCAAACAAGCAATTTTATAGAGGTTCCTTTATTGCTGAAAATTAAGCCATCTAAAAGTTTTGGCGTTTTTGCAGGCCCTCAGTTTTCGTACCTGGTTTCCACCAAAACAAAATTTACTACCAACAATGTATCTTATGAAAACCTGGTAAAACAGGACAATGACAATTTGCGTAAAAACATATTTGGTGGTGTAGTTGGTGTAGAAGCTGTCGCAAGCAATTTGATAGTGGGTTTGCGTTATAACATAGATTTTCAAAACAACAATGGTGATGGAACGTCTTCTACTCCAAAGTACAAAAACCAGGTGATTGCATTAAGCCTTGGTGTAAGGTTTTAGAAACAAATAAATTGGTTAATCAATAAATGATCCGTCCATTTAGGGCGGATTTTTTTGTGGAAAAAGTTAGCGTACGTTGAATTTACAGTTGTCTGGTACAGCATAAGGGAGATACAAAACAGGCTAACCAAGGAGTAATAATTATTTTATCTTGCAGTATTATTCGATATCTTGCTTTTCCCGTAAGTACCCTTGAAAAATGGTATGCAGTACAAGAGGGCGATGCAACAATGCTAAGTGAAAAACGATTGCCCGGACCAAAAATATTTTTATGCAAACAGCCTACATAATTGATGCCGTAAGAACCCCCATTGGTAAATACGGCGGCGCTTTAAGTAGCATAAGGCCCGATGATTTACTGGCAACAGTAATTAAGGAAATCATCAGCAGAAACCCATCTGTAGATATCAATGGTATTGAGGAAGTAATTGCCGGCGCTGCCAACCAAAGTGGCGAAGACAACCGCAACGTGGCAAGAATGGCTGCACTACTTGCCGGGCTACCCGTAACCGTTGCAGGCCTTACGGTAAACCGTTTGTGCGCCAGTGGTATGCAGGCTATTATGGATGCAGGGCGTGCCATTATGTGTGGCGATGGCGACTTGTATATTGCCTGCGGTGTAGAAAGCATGACTAGGGCTCCTTTTGTTTTATCTAAAGCCAATGCAGCTTTTGCCCGGGATACGGAGTTGTTTGACACTACCATGGGATGGCGTTTTATCAACAATAAATTAGCTGCATTGTACCATCCTTACAGCATGGGAGAAACTGCAGAAAATATTGCAAAGCAATGGGACATCAGCCGGCATGCACAGGATGAGTTTGCCTACGAAAGTCAGCAGAAATACGCCATCGCATATGCAGCCAATCTATTTGCCAACGAAATAATACCGATACAGATTCAATCCGGAAAAGAGCTGATTGACTTTGATAAAGATGAGCACCCCCGGATAACTTCGCTGGAGAAATTATCCTTGCTAAAACCGGCATTTATAAAAGATGGTACAGTAACAGCAGGCAATAGCAGCGGCATTAATGACGGCGCTGCTGCAATGCTATTGGCAAGTGAAGCTGCGGTAAAAAAATATGGTTTGCAGCCCATGGCAAAAATAACCAGTATGGCTGTAGCGGGTGTCGATCCGTCCATTATGGGTATTGGCCCGGTGCCCGCTACAATAAAGGCTTTGCAACGAGCAGGCCTTAGCATTACAGATATAAACCTGGTAGAACTGAATGAGGCATTTGCTGCTCAATCCATTGCTTGCATACATGAATTAGGGTTAGATCTGGAACTGGTGAATGTAAACGGTGGTGCAATTGCGCTGGGGCATCCATTGGGCTGCAGCGGTGTTCGCATAGCTACCACCCTTCTGCATGAACTTAAAAAAAGAAAAGGAACTTACGGCCTCGCCTCCATGTGCGTAGGTGTGGGGCAGGGAGCTTCGGTTATTTTTGAGAACCTCAGGAAAGGTTTAGGAGTTTAGGGGGTTTAGAAGGTTGGAATAGCGATAAATTATCATTTTGATTACTCACAAAAATACCGGCCTGTGCAGCCGGTATTTTTGTAAAAATTATTTTTAAGCTATTAAATACTAAACGCCTTATCAATAATAGCTAGTTGTTCTTTAGCGTGTATTTTAGAATAGCCCGTCGCTGTAGATGCACTGGCAATGCGGCTTATAATATAAAAGTTGATGTTCTGTACATTCATCCGCAGAAAAGTGGCAGCACCCATATTCAATGGCTCTTCCTGCACCCAATGCCAGATGGCTTTGCTGTATTTGCTGTACAATGCATCCAGTTGCTGTTGTGGTAACGGATAAATTTGTTCCAGCCGGATGATGGCTACATCTGTTCTGTTTTCTTTTTGCTGCCGATCTGCTAAATCAAAATATACCTTACCGCTACAAAGCAATACTTTCTTTACTTGGTCAGCATCTTTTACAAAACTATCATCCAGTATTTCTTTAAACCCTCCTGTTAAGAAATCAGTCTCAACACTGTAACTGCCCGGGTGGCGCAGGTTAGCCTTAGGTGAAAAATTTACCAATGGTTTTCTAAACGGCCAGGTTAACTGCCGGCGCAACAGGTGAAAGAAATTGGCTGAGGTGGTAATATTGGTAATCACCATATTTTGCTCGGCACACATTTGTAAAAACCTTTCCATCCTGGCACTGCTATGTTCCGGACCCTGGCCTTCGTAGCCGTGTGGCAAAAGCATTACCACGCTGTTCATCCGCTGCCATTTGGTTTCTGCGGCTGCAATAAACTGATCTATTATTGTTTGTGCACCATTACAGAAATCACCAAACTGTGCTTCCCAAAGCACCAGTGCGTTGGGGTTGGCCATTGCGTAACCATATTCAAAACCTAGTACAGCATATTCACTTAACAAGGAGTTGTAAATCCGCATGGGAGCCTGACTTTCTGTAAAATGATCCAGCCGGTTGTAAGGGATATTGGTATTTTCATCGTGTATTACACAATGGCGATGACTGAAAGTGCCACGCTGTACATCCTGCCCGCTCATACGAACATCTTTGCCTTCAATTAATAAACTGCCATAGGCCATCAACTCGCCGGTAGCCCAGTCTATTTTGCGCTCATCGTTGTATAATTTTATTTTATCCTGCAATAATTTTTCTACTTTTTTCAAAGGCTTAAAATTGGCAGGCCATTTCATTAATCCATCAAACAACAACTTAAAACTCTCTTTATTAATAGCAGTTATTGGTGATTGATTAAAATCATTTTCATTGGCCCGGCGCAGGGTTTTCCACCACAGTTCCGGCTTTTGAAAAGTATAAGGTAATGGGTTTTGCTTTACTTCATCGAGGCGCTCCTGCAAATCGGCCAGAAATTTCTTTTCCATATCCTTAGCCAATGCCTGTGCATCCGGTTCCCCATTTTCCAACAGGTATTGAGTGTACACTTCCCTTGGATTAAGGTGCTTCTCAATTAACGCATACAACTGGGGCTGTGTGAACTTTGGTTCGTCACCTTCGTTGTGCCCATGCTTGCGGTAACAAACCATATCAATAAAAATATCGCTGTTAAATTCCTGGCGATAATGGGTGGCTATCTGCACTGCTTTTACAACTGCTTCGGGATCGTCGCCATTAATGTGAAATACCGGTGCCTTTACCATGGCTGCTATGGAAGTACAATAATCTGAGCTGCGGGCATCTGTAAAATCGGTGGTAAAACCAATCTGGTTATTAATTACAAAATGTACGGTACCGCCGGTATAATAGCCTTTGAGGTTACTCATTTGCAATACTTCGTACACAATGCCCTGCCCGGCAACAGATGCATCACCATGAATTAGTATGGGTAAAATTTTATCAAAGTCACTATTATACAAAACATCAGCCTTACTTCTTGCAAAGCCCACCACTAAAGGGTCTACAGCTTCAAGGTGTGATGGATTGGGGCATAATTTTAAATTAATTTTATTGCCGGAGGTAGTTTCTATTTCGCTGCTAAAGCCAAGATGGTACTTTACATCGCCACTTCCCATGGTTGTATCCGGCGTAGCCGTTCCTTCAAATTCACTAAAAATTTGCTCATAGGTTTTGCCCATAATATTGGCAAGGATATTTAACCTGCCACGATGCGCCATACCTATCACCACCTCCTGTACATTATTGGAAGATGCTGTGTTAATAATTGCGTCCAACGCTGCAATGGTGGTCTCCCCTCCTTCCAACGAAAACCTTTTTTGACCTACATATTTAGTGTGTAAAAACTTTTCGAACATCACCCCCTCGTTCAGCTTTTGCAATATTCTCTTCTTTTGTTCCAACGGCACTGCTTCCTGCATCGTATGCTCAACGGCATTTATGATCCAGTCTCTCTTTCTCCGGCTGTTTACACTGCTGAATTCTACGCCAAGGTTGTGGGTGTAGCATTTTTGTAAATGAGCTACAATACTTCTTAGCGAAGCTTTTCCCAGTCCTACAAATTTTCCTGCTTCAAAAGTGGTATCTAAATCAGCATCGCTGAAGCCAAAGTTTTCCAATCCTAAATTTGCCTTACGGTCAATTCGTTCCCTGATGGGGTTGGTTTTGGCAATTAAATGTCCTTTGCGCCGGTAAGCTACAATTAACTGGTAAACACTAAATTCTTTTTCAATTTGTGATGGGGTGATGGTGGGTACAACTGCAGGTGTAGCCCCGGAAGCTACAGTATTTTTCTTAGCCACGTTGTTTTCTATGGCAAAATCGAAGCCTTCAAAAAACTTGCGTAATTCCACGTCAATACTATCGGGGTTTGCCAGGTAATCGTTGTACAAATTTTCTATGTAGGCAGGATGTGCGTTCGTTATATATTGAAAATCCTTCATGGCTAAAACAGATTACAGTTATTTTTTAATAAAATCAATTTGACCGGAGGGCAAATATCGGTGATTTATACTTGGCTTGATAACAGAAAACAGCCAATTTTATAAAAACTAAAAGGGTGTATTCCTGGTAATATTGTTAAACAAGAAAAAATATTGTTCGGAAAACAATTCATTCATCTTTATGCTGAATTAAATGCACCTAAATCAGTTGACTAATACTTTTTTAATAAAATTACTTTAAGTCGTTGCTCTATTTATTAATGTATCCCCTATCTTTGCCGTCCGAAATTAAAAACAGAAATAAATGGCAAATCATTCAGCAACCAAAAAAGATGTACGTCAAAGCCGCAAGCGTAACGAACGTAATCGTTATTATGGTAAAACTACCCGTAATGCAATAAGGGACATCAAGGCTATTGATGACAAGACGGTTGCAACAGAAAAACTTCCTACAGTTTCATCTATGATAGATAAATTAGCAAGAAGAGGTACAATACATAAAAACAAAGCGTCTAACTTAAAAAGTAAGTTAGCAAGAAAAGTGAACGCACTGGCCTTAGCAAAATAAATTAATAGGGTCAAATTAAATACGCCTGTCAAATCCTGACAGGTTTTTTTGTTATAAATTACTTACTCAGCAGCTTCCTCAATTTATAATTACCAAAACAAAAACCACATGCTAAAAACTCTACCTTTAATTGCACTGCTATTTCTATTTAGCGATGCCAATGCACAAATACCGGCGGGTTATTACAACAATGCCTACACTGGCGGAGTACCAAAAACCTGTGCAAATTTAAAAACTGCCTTATTTAATATCGTATCTATAGGAACCAATGTGTTGCCCTATAATTCAAGCTCAACATTCGATACCTGGGACGCAGTAAACTCTATTGACACCCAGCGCAATGATGCCAATACTGCATTTATTATGTGGGACATGTACACAGATAATCCAACTGGTGCGGAATTGTATTCATTTACACCAGTTGCTGACCAATGTGGAACCTATAATGCCATTGGCAGTTGTTACAATCGGGAACATTCGTTTCCCCAAGCCTGGTTTGGTGCAGTAACACCCATGCTCACGGATATGCACCATATTTTTGCAACGGACGGTATGAGTAATGGTAAACATGATAATTATCCATATGGCGAAGTAAGTGCTTCCGCAATAGACTGGACATCACCCGCCGGCGCTAAATTGGGCACCTGTTCTTTTGGCGGGTACACCGGTAAAGTGTTTGAGCCAATTGATGCATACAAAGGCGATTTTGCAAGAGCAATGTTTTATATGGTAACCCGCTACCAAAGTTCAATGGCCGCTTTTCAAACCAACAGCTCAGCAGATGCGGTATTGGACGGCACTACCTGGCCATCGTTAGATAACTGGGCTCTTAAGCAATGGTACAAATGGCACATCCAGGATCCGGTGAGCCAAAAAGAAATAAACAGGAACAATAAAATTTATGGGTTTCAAAACAACCGAAATCCGTTTATTGACCATCCGGAATTTGTAAAACTAATTTGGGATTGTACCAACCTGTTACCGGTAAACCTGCTGGATTTTAAAGCCACCAAAAACAGCAGTAGTATTTTGTTGCAATGGACAACAAATAAAGAAGCCAATTTTAATAAATACGTTGTTGAACGCAGTACAAACGGAAAAACCTTTTATGCTATTGGCAATGTAAAAGGCAAAAACCTTGAAAGCTATTCACTCACTGATCAAAATTTACCGGATGCAAAAACTGTATTTTACAGGTTAAAACTGGTTGATGTTGATGGTAATTATAATTACAGTAAGATTGTTTCTGTAAAATTACAGAACACATCAGCTGGCATTACCGTTTTTCCTAACCCTGCAATAAATGCAGTTACCATCAAATTACAGCAGCCGCTAACACTAAACAGCAGCCTTAAAATTACCGATGTGGCAGGAAGGGAAGTAATGAGAATTGCCATTATAAATGCAGGCCAACAGGAAATTCCTGTTAAAGTAAACCAATTACCTGCAGGCAGATATGTAGTTACCATCAGCAATAGCAAAAACTTATTGTACCAATCTTTTTTAATTACTAAATAAGAGCAAAAATATTTTATAAAAAATGCCACTTCTACGAGTGGCATTTTTTATGCCCTTTGTAAAGCCGATTTAACACCAAAATGCAATAAAAAGGTAACGACATGTGCAGCGTCTTTAAAAAATGGAACCGGCACCCAAGTAAACAAAACTACTACATAGCACTGCAAATTGTGAATACACTCAATCAGATGGTAGATTTTAAAAATCAGGCGTGAATAACATTCTATTTTAAATTAGGCTACTTTAATTAGCCTGCAAATCTTTCCCATACTGTATTTGGTCTGCAACAATAATATATATTTGTTTTAAAAAAATGATTTCCGCATGAGTAAAGCCAACTATTCTATTCCGGTAAAATTTCGGAAAATGGAGAACCTGCACATTGTATTCTGGCTGTTTAAAGATATAAGTTGGTGCATGGTTTGGAAGCCATTAGGTATAGCAATGATTTTCCCTACCTTAGTTATCGCCGTAATAATAGCTTTGAGAACAAAGCAGTTTATGAGTGAAGTATGTCACAATCTTTCCATCGTTTTTTGGATAAGTGCCAACTCCTACTGGATGATCAGCGAATTTTTTCAATTTGACAGCCTCGTAATATTTGGCACTTTTACTTATAAGCACATTGCGCTTATCCCATTTATTATCGGCATATTAATTCTCGGTTATTATTATCTATGGTGGAGACCCCGCAACCCGGATGTTTTAGAAACAATGTAAAAGTAATGACGTGAGACTTCACAATTGAACCCTTGTTGATGAATATTTTAAAGACTTAGACAAAACGTTAGTTTTCTATTCCTGATATTTGAATGAGTTGTAACCTATCTATTTAAACTATTAACCCAACTGTTTTGTTTTAAAACGAATGAGTTGTGCATTATCATCCCGTTCAAAATATATTTGTGAAAATATTTAATCATTAACACAGGCACCAACATATTAGCGAGTCCTATTGAATACCTAAAAGGAGTAGGACCATTAAAGGCAGAATTGCTGAAAAAAGAACTCGGTATTTTCACTTTTAAAGACATGCTGGAGCATTATCCACTCCGCCATTTGGATAAAACCAAAATTGAAAACATTGCTAATCTTAATTACAATACAGATTATACGCAAGTAGCCGGCAAACTTATTCATCATGAAGTTGTGGGTGAAAAAAGATCCAGAAGATTAATAGCTTATCTCCACGACGGCACTGGCGAAATAGAGCTTACCTGGTTTCAGGGCATTGGTTGGATAGAAAAAACACTTGATATCGGACAGCGATATCTTGTATTTGGAAAGCTGGGCTTTTTTAATAACAAGGCACAAATAGTACACCCGGAGATAGAAATTTTTACACCGGAAAAGGCTGGTGGCAAAAACTTTTTGGATCCAATTTATCCCAGCACAGAAAAATTAAAAGCGAGGGGAATTACCGGCAGGGCTATTGGTAAATTAACCTATGCGCTGTTGCAACAATTATCCCCTAATAATTTCCCGGAAAACATGCCGGACACTATCATTAAACAGTACCGCTTTATTTCCCGCTGGGAGGCCATTGGTCATATCCATTTTCCGGCATCTGATGAAATGTACACACAGGCAGTAAGGCGGTTAAAATTTGAAGAATTCTTTTTTGCACAGATACGGCTGGGGCTTATCCGGGGTGCCCGCCACCGCTTTAGCAAAGGCTGGACCTTCGATAAAGTTGGAACCCTTTTTAATACCTTTTACGACAAACACCTTCCTTTTTTATTAACCAATGCCCAAAAGAGGGTTTTAAAAGAAATAAGAAATGATATTGGCAGCGGCAGGCAAATGAACCGCTTACTGCAGGGAGATGTTGGTAGCGGCAAAACAATTGTTGCTTTGCTCTGCATGCTGATTGCAGCTGGAAATACAAGACCGGACGATGGCCATACTTTTCAAAGTGTTCTAATGGCCCCAACAGAAATTTTAGCACAACAGCACTTTAACAGCATTACAGCACTGGTAAAAGATTTACCAATAAATGTGAGAATACTTACCGGATCATCTAAACAAAAAGAGCGGAGACAAATACTTGCTGCCTGTGCAGATGGCAGTCTGCATATTTTAATTGGAACACATGCTGTGATTGAAGAAAAAGTTCAGTTTTTAAATTTAGGATTTGCCGTGGTAGATGAGCAGCATAAATTTGGCGTAGCGCAACGATCGCAGCTATGGAAAAAAAATAGCTTGCCGCCACACATATTAGTGATGACTGCAACACCTATTCCACGTACGCTTGCACTTACTGCATATGGAGACCTCGATTACAGTGTAATTGATGAACTGCCTCCGGGAAGGCAACCAATTATAACCTTGCATCGATATGAAAACAAGCGGCCGCAGGTAATGGATTTTATAAAAGCAGAAATTTTGAAAGGCCGCCAAGCATACATTGTCTATCCTTTAATTGAAGAATCTTCTAAAATGGATTATGAAAACCTGATGAAAGGCTTTGACGAAGTGCAGTCTTTTTTTCCCGAGCCTAAATACTGGATTAGTATGGTGCATGGCAGGCAGGCAGCCAATTTAAAACAAACAAATATGAACCGCTTTGTAACCGGCGATACACAAATAATGGTAAGCACTACCGTTATAGAAGTTGGTGTAAACGTTCCCAATGCATCGGTGATGGTAATTGAAAGTGCAGAAAAATTCGGGCTATCGCAGTTGCACCAGCTAAGGGGCAGGGTAGGCAGGGGCAGCGAAAAAAGTTTTTGTATTTTGCTTACAGGCAGCAAGGTTTCTTTGGATGCCAAAGAAAGACTAAAAATACTGTGCGCCACCAACGACGGCTTTAAGGTGGCTGAAAAAGATCTTGAAATCCGGGGGCCGGGAGAAATTGAAGGAACCCGCCAAAGTGGTAATTTAAACTTTAAATTGGCGAATATTATCCAGGATAGAGTTATGCTTGAAGTAGCTAAAACAGTGGCCGTTGAAATACTTGAACAAGACCCGGATTTAAAAATGGCAGCAAATTTGCCAATAACAAACTTTCTCCAGCAACAAAAGGGTAAAACAGCCTGGAGTAAAATTTCGTAAATGATTTTGTTGAATCATTAACATAAAAAAGACACATCAAAGAACTAATATTAAATAGTTTTGTTTTATTATTTCGTAAATTGTTCAAAATATACTTCTTGAAAATTGCCACGTTAATATTTCAGAAAATTACCTTATTTATCTTACCACTCATAGCAGGGCACTCCTCATTTGCCCAACTGCAATTTATAGAAAACAAAGGCCAGTGGAATAAAGATGTGGATTACAAAAGTGATATTCAAAATGGCTCTGTTTTTTTGCAACGAACAGGATTTATGGTTTTGCAGCACAATGCAAAAGATATGGAAGCACTTACGGAACAAATGCATGGTAATAATAACACCAGCAATGTCGTCAATATTCAAAGCCGCACTGTACCTGGTAACACCAACAACAAGCCCATTACCATTCGTTCACATGCATACAAGGTAAACTTTGTAAAAGCGTCCGGCAATGTAGAACTCCATCCAGACAAGGTTTTACCTACCTATAATAATTATTTTATTGGAAATGATACCAGTAAATGGAAGGGCTTTTGTAAAATTTATCAGGGTGTTACTTATAAAAACATCTATCCAAATATTGATGTTCGTTACTACACAGACCAGGGTACTTTAAAATACGATTTGATTGTAAACCCGGGTGGAAATGTAAATGATATTGCATTGCAATTTGAAGGTGTAGATAAGTTAAGCATAAAAAACAAAGAGTTGATAATTGGTACTTCCTTAGGCGAAATGAAAGAATTATATCCTTATACTTACCAGCTAGCTGATAAGGGAAGGCAAACGCTGGATTGCAAATATGTGGTTGTTAATAACATTGTTCGATTTAAGGTTACCGGCTACGATAAAAATGCAACGTTAGTGATAGATCCTACCCTTATTTTTTGTTCGTTTGTTGGCAGCAGCAGGGATAACTGGGGATACACTGCCACTCCGGGTCCGGATGGTAGCTTTTTTGCAGGGGGCATTTCTTTTGAAGGCGGTTATCCGGTATCGCCGGGAGCCTTTGACGAATCGTACAATGGTGGTGTTAACGAAGATGGAAATGGCGGCTATGATATTGGTATCATTAAATTATCAGCAGATGGAACTACCAGGTTATATGCAACGTACCTCGGCGGCAGCGCCAACGAACAGCCACATAGCATGATTACAGATGCACAAGGCAACCTGATTGTTGCAGGCAGGTCTAACTCACCTAACTACCCAAGAGTAACTCCACTCATTGGCCCCGGTGGCAAATACGATATCTTCATTACAAAATTAAATGCAACTGGCAGTGCCTTGTTAGGCTCAGTTGTTATTGGAGGTACCGAGGATGATGGAGTCAATATCAAACCAAAATTTATTAATGTACCCGGCCAGCCACCAGGTGCATTTGACACAAGGCGTAATTATGGGGATGATGCCAGAAGTGAAGTGATATTGGGTCCAAATAACAGTATATACCTTGCATCATGCACACAGTCCGCTGATTTCTTCATATCTGGCTCTCCTATACAAACTACCTTTGGTGGGGGCCCTGCTACTCTTGCGCAAGATGGTGTAGTACTTAAGTTTAACTCAAACTTAAACACGTTACTTTTTAGCACCTACTTTGGCGGAAGCGGCAATGATGCATGCTTTGTATTATCTATTAATCCAATTACCGGTAATTTGTATGTTGGCGGCAGCACAACCAGTCCGGATATACCAGGCGATAAAACCGGCGTGATGAGTCCAACTTTTCAGGGAGGTGTAGTTGATGGTTTCGTTACAGAGATGACCCCCAACGGAAGTGCCATTATTAAAACTACTTATATTGGAACCAATGATAACGATCCTACCAGAGATGGCAATGACATGGTGTATGGCCTTAAATCTGACCGGTTTGGATTTCCTTACATAATGGGCACCACAACTGGCAACTGGCAGGCCTTTAATGCCACATTTAGTAACCCCGGTGGCAAACAATTTATCGGGAAACTTAAACAAGATTTGTCAGGCTATGTTTATACTACCATGTTTGGTAATAACTCTGATATACCCAATATTTCACCAACAGCATTTTTGGTAGACAGATGTCAGAATGTGTACGTTTCCGGGTGGGGCGGCGTATTCAACAACAACAGGGGCTATCCTTGTGCTGGTACCGGAGGTTTAGAGTTTCTAATAACAGCAGGAGCAATCAAAGCAAATACAGACAGAAAAGATTTCTTTTTTTTCGTGCTGGAAAAAAATGCAATCAGCCAGTTATACGGTACATTTTTTGGACAAAATAATGGCTTTGACGACCACGTAGATGGAGGCACCAGCCGTTTCGATGAAAATGGTATTATTTACCAGGCCATATGCGCCAACTGTAATAATACGCCTAATATATTTTTCCCTACAACACCAGGTGTATGGGCACCCAGTAATTTATCTATTGGCTGTTCTGAGGCAATGGTAAAAATTGAAATGAATTTTGGTGGGGTGGGTGCCAGCGTAAAAGCCACTATAAATGGGGTGGTGGATACCATTGGCTGTGTTCCGCTAGCTGTGAAGTTTACCGATACACTTGCAAAAGGCAAAAGTTATGTCTGGGATTTTGGAGACGGCTCAGCACCTGTTAAAACTTTTGCACCTGTTAACTCTATATCACATCAATACAATACAATTGGTAGTTTTCGTTTAATGCTCGTATCTATCGACTCTACCACCTGCAATATTTCCGATACAGCTTACGTAACAGTAAAGGTTGGCAACAATAATGTAACTCCAAATTTTACCACAGCAAAAATAGGCGGATGTCAAAGTCTTTCTTTTCAGTTTGTAAATAAAACAACCGCAGTCCTGCCAGTATATACACCCAACACATTTGTTTGGGATTTTGGTGACGGATCGCCCAGAATAGATGCGGGCATAGAAACAAAAATTCATACTTACCCTGGCCCCGGAACTTACCTTGCCCGGTTAATTGTAAACGATACCGCTTTTTGTAATTCGCCCGATAGCGTAAGTAACATAGTGCGACTTGCTGTAAATGTAAAGGCACAATTTACAACACCTGCAAAGGGCTGCGTTCCCTATACAGCAAAATTCGAAAATACCTCTTTAGGCGGCACTGATTTTATTTGGGATTTTGGCGATAACAGCTCGCTTTCAACAATGGTAAGCCCTTCGCATTTATACTCAACCACAGGAGACTATACCATCAGGCTAATTGCAATTGATACCTCTACCTGTAACAAAAGAGATACTACTTTCTTTACCATCACTGTATCTTCCATACCTACTGCACTATTTTCATTTTCGCCTGTGCCGGCTTTAGAAAATACAGCCATTGATTTTGTTAGCCGTAGCATCGGCGCAACCAGTTTTTTCTGGGATTTTGGCGATGGGGAAACTTCTACAAAAGAAAATCCCAGCCATCTTTTTAATGAATCTAAAACGTTCAATGTTTGTTTAATTGCCATTAATGATGCTGGCTGTACTGATACTATTTGCCAGCCGGTTACGGCAAAAATAATACCCTTACTGGATGTGCCGAATGCATTTACGCCTGGAAAATTTGGCGTCAACGGAATAGTAAAAGTTGCGGGCTACGGTATTGCAAAAATGGATTGGAAAATATATAACCGGTGGGGGCAGGTAGTTTTTGCAACATCTAACAGAACCGCAGGATGGGATGGCACTTTTAAGGGCGCATTACAAGCAATGGATGTGTACACCTATACATTAGATGTAGAATTTACAGATGGAAAAAAACTTAGAAAAACAGGTGACATTACTTTGCTGAGATAATGATTGTGATCATTTATGAGATTTATTCTTTTGCATATTTTTAATATGAGTTAAAAAAATTGATTGTAGGTTTTGTTTGTAAAGAGGTGGTAATAAAATACGATGATTAAAAGAAGAATGATATCGGTTGCTTTACTATTGCTTGCTGTACTATTCAGTAAAGCACAGGATTTGCATTTTTCTCAATTTTTTAATTCGCCCCTTTCAACTAACCCTGCCAATACAGGCTTTATCCCAGATGCGGATTATAGAATTGGCGCCCATTTTCGCAACCAATGGTCGTCTATATTAGCAGCGCCTTACAAAACGTTAAGTCTGTATGGAGATGCGCAGGTATTTCGTGAAAGATTAGACAATGGTTGGTTAGGCCTTGGAGGCCTTATTCTTGCTGATGAAGCCGGCAGTGGCGGTCTTCGTTCTACAAAAATATATGGCTCTGTTGCCTATCATCAAATGTTAGGAAGCAGCAGTTTGCTTTCCGCAGGTTTTAATGTTGGTTGGGCAAATAAAAGAATTGATCAAAGCAAATTAAAATTTCCGGACCAGTTTGATGGTAAATTTTTTGATGGAAACCTGGGCACTTCAGTAGCATTAACCAATAACAATATCAGCTATTTCGATATGCAGGCAGGAATGAATTATGCCTATTTCCCTCACGAGAATGTTTACATCAATGCTGGCTATTCTATTCACCATATTAACCGGCCAACCGAAACATTTTTCGACCAGGCATTGGACAGCAACCGCATCCCCATGCGCCACATTGCTTTTTTAAATGCTTCGTTAAAAGTTAATGACAGGGTTATATTAAACCCCAACGCCTATTATACCTACCAGGCTAAAGCAAGTTCATTTATGCTGGGTTTAGCTGCCAATTACAATTTATCCGGCGCTGGCGAAAAACAATTAATTGCAGGTGTTTACTATCGGTATAATGATGCGGCCGTTGCAGTGCTTGGCTTTGAGTTAAATAATATTCGCTTTACATTTAGCTACGATGCTACTACTTCCAGCTTACGAAATTTTAATAACTCACAGGGCGCCCAAGAATTTAATTTAATGAAAAGAGGATTTTATAACCCCGGGGGTAATACCAACCAGGTAATGTGCCCAAGGTTTTAGTAATGTTCATTATTAAAATCAGTCCATCTATTACAAGGCTATCTTTCGCACCATTTGCTTAACCTGTTTTTTCAACACATCCAATTCGGCCAGTTTAGTTTGTATAAAACTATTATCCTCTAATTTCCCAATTACGGTATTCATTTCCTCATCCGATTCGTAAACCATCTGCCTGAACGTATTGGTATAGTCTTTAGCCCTTGACTCATATATACCCTTGCACATCCAGTCTCTGGTAACCAACAATTGCTGCAATAATTCTTTTAACAATGCCGGGGTAAACTGTCGGGGCGTAATGTGCAATATTTCTAAAAGAGCCGTATAAGCATGGCTCAATTTATCAGTTTCATAAACACTACCCTGGCTTTTGTAAAAATCATGCACTTCCTGCCAGCTCTTTATCTTGCCAGTTTTTACCTGCTGTTTAAATTTATTAACTGCATCTTTTGTCATCAATTGTCCACCAATATTCAACCATTCAGTTCGTTGAATTTTGGCATTCATATTTTTCTTTAATTCTTCAAACGAGGTAAATTTATTTCGCTGAAAAAATTCCATTATTTTGAGTGTACCATAATATTGTATCAACTCGTTAAACAAAGAAATTGATTGTGGTACTTTTAATATTTCGGTTTTACGCTGTGTGTTTTCCCAGCCATTTACGGTTGCAGTTCCATCCTCATCCGGCTTAAATTGTTGTAAAATTTGCAAAGAAGCAAACAGCTCATTAATAGTATCGGGAGCAAGGTAATCATACTCAATGTGCTGTATTTTCTCTGTTCTGCGGTCACGATCAATATATTTCCAGGCATTGCGTTCCAGTGCATACATGTTGTACATAAACCAATAGGCCGGCATTACAACCAATTTATCGTTGGCAACATCATTGCTAATAAGGCTAAAAGGTACCGGGATGTTTAACTCTGCAGGATAATCTCCCTTAGCCAGTATTGTGAAGGATGCAAATTTTGAATTATGCTTAAGACTTACACATAACCCCGGCCAAAAACCACGACCAGCAATTATTTCACCATCCGGGCTGCGGCTATTGTGATTGCTGCCGATGGTGGCCCCTGCAGCAATATTACTTTGTCCCATTATGAGGGCCGCACATAAAAAAGAATTATTGTGGTGCTGCTCGTGTGCCGGAAAAATTAACGAATTTAAAACCTCACAACAGGAGATAGTAGCATTGTTACCCAAATAGGAATTGATTAATCTTGCGCCATATTTTAACTGGGAGTGAGAAGCCATTACAAACCGAACTGCTTTAACTCCATAAAATATTCTGCAACCAAAGCCAACAATTCCATTTACAATTTCGCAGCCTTCACCAATTTGAGAAGTGCGGTTGGCGTCGCTGTTAATAGTAAGGTTTTTTAATTTATTGGCGCCCTTTAAATAGGCGTCTGTACCAATTAATACATCTTTAATTATTTTACAATTTTTTATTACCGTACGATCGCCTATTTTCCCATAATGTCCCCTGCTTTTATCAAATTTATTGTTTGTAAATTCTTCAAACTTATTTACCAGTTCCTCATCAGCAATATACCTGCTCCAAAGGTGTGCATCACCGGGCAACATACCATCAAAGGGCATTACACTTCGGCCACCATTCTCGTTGCACAACTCCAGTACAACTTTTACTTTTTCATCTTCCCCGTCGAAAACAATACCATTTCCAAACTTTGCTTTGTCTGTTGACGCCAGTTCATTTACATTGGCAATCATTACTTCATTGTCAATAATATAATGGCTGAGATAGTTAACATTGTCAATACAAACATTGTTACCAAAATCGCAGCTGATGATGGTACTGTTGTATAAGCCTACAGGCATGCGCAGGTTATGAAACTCCAGGTAAAGCGGTTCTAAATTTCCGATGCGGACAAGTCCAAAAAACTTGCAATTTTTTACCAGCTCCGGTTTAAATAAAGAGGTCACCAAAATTTTGTTCCAGTCATCAGAGGTATTGCTGTTGCGTACCAATACTTCTATTTCAAAAGAAGATAGTTTGCGGTATTTATCAGCATGGGGATTTTGCTTGTTGCGCAGGTAATATTCGTCCTTCCCTTCAGGAATATATTTTTCATCAATGAAATTATAGCCTAGATCGTCTACGGGATGTTTCTTAATAATATTCATTAACTGTTTGGGGTTTGAATTGAAAGGTTTGCAATTTTAAGAAATGTGTATAAACCGTACAAACGTATTATTCCACCGTTACACTTTTGGCCAGGTTTCTTGGTTTATCAACATCTACTCCTTTGGCAACGCCCATGTAATAGGATAATAATTGTAAGGGAACACAACTTAGCAGTGGAGCCATTATCTCGTGTGCCGGCGGTACAAAAAAAACATCATCGGCCAATGTTGGAGTTACCTCATCCCCTTCGGTAATAATGGCAATTACTTTTCCTCTCCTTGCCTTAATTTCCTGCATGTTACTTATAATTTTTTCGTGATAACTGTCCTTTGTTGCCACAAATACCACCGGTAATATTTCTGTTACCAATGCTATGGGACCATGTTTCATTTCTGCAGCCGGATAGCCTTCTGCATGTATGTAAGAAATCTCTTTTAATTTTAAAGCGCCTTCCAAAGCAATGGGGAAATTATACCCACGACCCAAAAACAATGCATCTGTTGCGTCCTTGTATTTTTCTGCAATCATTTTTAGTTGATCCGCATTTTTTAGAAGCGCTTCTACTTTTTCCGGCACGGCATCCAATTCAAATAATAGCTGGCTAAAAAGCTTATTTGTAATGGTGCCACGAACTTTACCTATTTGTAAAGCCATCATCATCAACACTGCCAATTGCCCGGTAAAAGCTTTGGTACTTGCAACGCCAATTTCGGGACCGGCATGCGTATATGCTCCACCATCGCTCATTCTGGCAATGGAAGAACCAACTACGTTTACAATACCAAAAATTATGGCGCCTTGCTTCTTAGCATTTTCAATAGCAACCAGCGTATCAGCCGTTTCTCCACTTTGCGAAATAGCCAGGATGATATCACCTTTGTTAATAATGGGATTTCTATATCTGAATTCCGACGCATACTCCACCTCAACCGGTATGCGGCACAACTCCTCAATTACATATTCTGCTACCAGCCCTGCATGCCAGCTGGTTCCACAAGCCACAATAATGATGCGGCTTGCATTTTTAAATGCCTCTATATTATTATCAACGCCACTCATTTTTATTTGCCCGGCTGCAGCATCTAAACGGCCACGAAGGCAATCATAAATTGTGCTTGGCTGTTCAAAAATTTCTTTCAGCATAAAATGGTCGTAGCCGCCTTTTTCAATAGCAGCCAGTTCCATATCCAACTTCGTAACGAACGGTGTAATTTTTTCGTTGCCCAGGTTTTTCAGAATAAGTTCATCGGGTTTTACAATTGCCAGCTCGTAATCATTTACATAAACAACCTCTTTGGTGTATTCCAGCATGGGTGTGGCATCGCTGCCCAAAAAATGTTCCCCTTTGCCAACACCAATTACCAGCGGACTTCCTTTTCTGGCTGCAATAATTGTATCAGGTGTATCCTCATCAATCAATAAAATACAATAAGCTCCGGTAATTCTTTTTAATGCTACTCTTACCGCTTCTTCAAGGTTACATTCGTTGTTGTTCTTTATGTCTTCAATAAAATTCAGCAATACTTCTGTATCTGTATCGCTGGTAAAATGATAGCCTTTATTAAGTAACTCCTTTTTTATCTGTGCATAATTTTCTATGATACCATTGTGTATCATGGCCAGCTTTCCACTTGCAGAAGTATGCGGATGAGCATTTCTGTCATTAGGCTCTCCATGTGTTGCCCATCGTGTATGGCCTATACCAATATTAGAATGAAGATTTTCTCCGATAATAAAATTTTCCAGATCCGCCACCCGGCCCTTCTTTTTATACACTTTTAAACCGCCATTGAGTAGTGCAACGCCGGTACTGTCATAGCCACGATATTCGAGTCTTTTTAATCCGTTTATTACAATGGGATAAGCTTCCCTTGGACCTGTATATCCTACTATTCCGCACATAAGTAAACTATTTAAAAATGAATTGGGGTAAATTAAAAAAGCAGATTTTTCCCGGATAACAATCAAAAAAAATCTATGTTATTTGTAAGCTTGTAATTAAACAAAAAAACAATTTTCAATACTATGCAAAATAACGAAAATGGAGCTATAAATTGTAATGGGGCGATTAATGCTTCGTTAATTGGAGTTCCATTTTATAATGCGTACTTTAATCGACAAACTAAAATTGTAAATGAATCGTTTATTTTTCAGATCTTGTAATTATTCCCGAAAAAAACCAGCAATGAAATTCCAAATAAAAAAATCAGCGATAAAAAACCTGCTCCTTTTGCTATCGGCAATAATTGTTGCCCATTGTTTAAATGCTCAGTCGCAACCTACAATTGGTAACCAAACTAAAATATATATTGTGCGTCACGCAGAGAAGCAGGCCGGAGAAGACCCGTTACTAACACCGGAAGGTAATATAAGAGCAGGCGATTTAATGCGTGCGTTGAAGAGCAAACGAATCAAAAGAATATATGTATCTCAGTTTAAACGAACCCAACAAACTGCTGACAGCATGTACTTACAATTGGGTATTGATACGGTGCAATATAATGCAGATGTATCCTGCACCGATTTGTTTAATGCCATTGAAAAAAACCATGACTGGAACAAGCATATCCTGATTATTTCTCATAGCAATATCATGCAAAAAATTATCTTAAAACTGGGTGTTATCGATTTTCCGCAACAGAATATTCCTGGCAATGAGTTTGATAATTTATACCTGGTACGATTTAAAGATAAACAGCCATTTGTTGAACAAAGCAAATATGGCAGACCATCAACTGCATCGGAAACAATTATGCAGTAGTTGATTTTTATTTAACAGTTTTAGAACTCCTTACCCTTGCCCATA
This sequence comes from Chitinophagaceae bacterium, assembly GCA_025360525.1. Taxonomy (GTDB): domain Bacteria; phylum Bacteroidota; class Bacteroidia; order Chitinophagales; family Chitinophagaceae; genus Ferruginibacter. Next base: position 28,940 of record JANYCA010000168.1, read on the forward strand.
AATTAAAGAGCTGTTCGCAAATTGAAAGCGCTGCCTTATATTCAAGAGTACAAGAGGGCGATGCAACGATGCTTATTCAGGGATCAGTTGCCTGGACAAAAAAAAATGAAAAGTATGGATTTTAGTTTGTGATAAGTCAGGAGTTCTGAGTTTTAGTAAACAAATACTTACAGGGTATACTTATTGAATTACTCCCAAAAAAAAGAGAAGAAACATCAGCCTCAGGCTTTCCATTTCTTCTCTTTTAATAAAAAATTAAAGTGTATTACTTCAAAACAAAACTTTCTAAAAATTTGGTATTAAAATTTCCACTCCTAAAATCTTCATTCTTCATTAATTGCAAATGGAACGGGATGGTAGTTTTTACCCCTTCAATAACATATTCGCTCAAGGCCCTGTACATGGTATCTATTGCTTCTTCACGTGTTTGGGCTACGGTAATTAATTTACCAATCATACTGTCGTAATAAGGAGGAATTACATAGCCGGCATACACATGGCTATCAACTCTTACACCATGTCCTCCGGGTGTATGGAGCACTGTAATTTTACCGGGGCTTGGTCTAAAATCGGCATAAGGATCTTCTGCATTAATGCGACATTCAATGGCATGCATCATTGGGTAATAATTTTGGCCACTAATTTTATGTCCGGCTGCAATTTTAATTTGTTCTTTAATTAAATCGAAATTCACCACTTCTTCTGTTACGCAATGTTCCACCTGAATACGGGTATTCATTTCCATGAAGTAGAAATTGCGATGTTTATCTACAAGGAATTCTACTGTTCCTACACTTTCGTAATTAATGGCGGATGCGGCTTTAATTGCTGCCTCGCCCATGCGCTCACGTAATTCGTTCGTCATAAAGGGAGATGGCGATTCCTCCACTAGTTTCTGGTGGCGGCGTTGGATACTGCAATCCCTTTCACTTAGATGGCATACATTCCCAAACTGATCTCCTGCAACCTGTATTTCAATATGGCGTGGCTCCTCTACAAATTTCTCCATGTAGATACCATCATTTTTAAAAGAGGCGGCGGCTTCTGTTTTTGCAGTTTCAAAAGCTTTTTCAATATCTTCTTCTTTCCATACTACCCTCATTCCTTTTCCACCACCACCGGCAGTTGCTTTCATTATTACCGGGTAGCCAATTTCCGCAGCAGATTTTTTTGCATGTTCTACACTTTCTAACAAGCCATCTAAACCAGGTACTACAGGAACCCCGGCAGCAATCATGGTTTGCTTGGCGGTAATTTTATCGCCCATGGCATTGATCATATCGGGCGTTGGCCCAATAAATTTGATACCACTTTCGGCACAAATTTGAGCAAACTTGGCGTTCTCTGCTAAAAAACCATAACCAGGATGGATGGCATCGGCATTGGTAATTTCGGCAGCCGCCATTATAAAGGGAATGTTGAGATAAGAATCAACACTGGCGGGCTTTCCAATACATACCGCTTCATCTGCAAACTTAACATGCAGGCTATCTTTATCGGCCGTGGAATAAACCGCTACCGTTTTAATGCCCATCTCTCTGCAGGTTCTTATAACACGAAGGGCAATTTCTCCCCTATTGGCAATTAATATCTTTTTAAACACAGTAAATAATTGAATATTATAAATTAAAAAAAGGTCAGGTAGGTTTTTGACTTTTTAATTTTGACTGATTAAGCAGGTTCCACCAAAAACAATGGCTGGTCATATTCTACCGGGCTGGCATCTTCCACCAACACCTTTACTATTTTACCACTTACTTCACTTTCTATTTCATTAAAAAGTTTCATGGCTTCTATTATACAAACTACTTTACCTACAACAACCTCATCCCCCACATTTACAAAAATGGGTTTGGTAGGTCCGCTTTGGCGATAAAAAGTGCCAATCATTGGGCTTTTAATGGTAATCAGGTTATCAACTTTTGCAGGAACAATAGCTGCAGGTGCAGGCGCTGATGGTGCTGCAGGTGCAGGTGCTGCCGGAGCAGCTGCAGAAAATACCTGGCCTGGATTTGCATGCCCACCCTGGAAAATATGCTGTACCGGATCTTTCTTTTGTTTTACTGTGATTTTTACACCTTCTTCTTCGATGGTGATTTCTCCAATATTGGTTTTATTGATGAGCTTTACCAGCTCCTGGATTTGTTTAATGTCCATGACTTTGAAGTGTTAAAAAGTTTTTAAAATCGGGCGGCTAAGGTAGGGAATGATTTATCATAACCTACAATTGTTTATAAAATAAAAATTTAGAAAACCGTCTTTTCTGTAGTAAATATGATCAAAAACATACCAAAAATGGCAATTTTGGGTAAAAATTACACAAAATGAAAAAAGGCCTGCTTTTTAAAAAAGCTGGCCTTTTGGTTATAACAACTATAAATTATTCTTTAACCCGCTCTACATATTCACCCGTCTTTGTATTAACACGAATTAGCTCTCCTTCGTTAACAAATAGTGGAACGTTTACAGTGGCACCCGTTTCTACAGTTGCTGGTTTTAAAGTTTTGGTAGCCGTATCGCCTCTCATACCAGGTTCACTGTAGGTTACCTTTAAAACAATTTTATCCGGCAATTCCACACCCATGGGCATATCTGTTTCGCCATTAATCAACACGGTTACTTCCTGTCCATCTTTTAAAAACTTAGGCGCATCTACCATTACTTCCGGCACGGTAATTTGTTCAAAGGTTTCCGTATCCATAAAACTATAGCCGGTATCATCTTTATATAAATATTGGTAAGTTTTCTTTTCCACTCTTACCGGAAAAATATTTTCACCACTATTCCAGGTAACTTCTATAGTGCGACTGTTATCAACTCCTTTTAATTTGGCCCAAACTTTAGCCGCAGCACGGGCTGTTTTATTTTGTCCAAAATCTATAACTGTGTACAAGCTACCATCAATTTTAATGATAAGCCCCGAGCGCATGTCTGCTGTTGTTGCCATAATATGTTATCTCCTTACCGCCAATGCGGATTGTTTTTGGTTGATTTTAAAAACCGATTTGTGGCTATCAATTACAAACCGGCTGCGAAAGTAACAATAGTAATGGGAAAAAGAAAATTTGAATGTATTGGAGAAGCAATTCAAAAAAGCGGTATCACAATACCGCAGATACGAGTTATAAAATTCAATGAGATGAATATTTTACTAAAAGAAGTTTTTATCCGTAAACAGACCAACAAACCTATTTGAAAAATGAACTAGCGAAAAACTGCGATAACGGCTTGCAGCATTTCACCATTAACATCTATTTCATAACACCGGCTTTGCCTCCACTCCATTCCGGAAATAAGATTTTATTGTCGTTGATATGTAGATGAGCATTGGCTACCTCACTGAAAATACTTCTGAAATCAGTCGTTACAGCAAGGTCACGGCCATCTGCTAAGTTTTCAATTGACAACGGTTTAATATCACCCAATACGCTTCCCCCATTAACGTCATTACCCAAAATAAAGGCACAACTTGCCCTTCCATGATCAGTACCGCCGGTGCCGTTTTGTTTTACGGTACGGCCAAATTCGGTGCTGGTCATTAGGGTAATGTCATCCTGCATTGGTTCTATATCTTTCCAAAAAGCAGCAATGCTGTTGCTTAGGTCTGCAACGTTTCTGGCGAAGATGCCATTTTCTGTCCCTTGGTTAAAATGGGTGTCCCAGCCCCCACTTTCCGCAAATGCCACTTCAAGGCCCACGTCCATTTTAATCATTTGGGCAATTTGTTTTAATGAATTACCCAATGGGCTAGCCGGATAAATTACTCCCGTTGCTGGCCGGTAGTTTTTGACATCCGTTTTTTGCAACATTTTAATGGCTTCAAAACTTTCCTTACCCGTTTTGCTGAGCAGCGATGTGGTGGTTTGATCGTATAATTCTTCAAAACTTTTTGCGGCTGCATTGGCACCCATGGGATTGCCTTTTAACTGTATCGCAAAATCCTGCAGGTTACTGATGGCCATCGTTTCGTTATCCCCATAAAATGAACGGGGCAAAGCAGCAGTAATACTTACTGCCCTAAATGGGGTCCCATCATGGCCCATTAAACCAATGGCCCGGTTGAGCCAGCCACTTGCGGTGCCTTTACTAAACGGTGTACCACTTTCCATATAATCCTGTGCATCAAAATGGCTGCGGGTGTTGTTGGGTGAGCCCATCCCATGCGCAATTGCCAATCGTTTTTCCCTAAACAAACTTTCGAATGCACCCATCGAAGGATGCAGGCCAAACCTTCCATCCAAATCTATCAAAGACTTGCCTGCAGAAGCTTTGGCAGCATCCATAAACAACGTTGGCCGGGCTGCTTTCAAAAAACTATCAGTAAAAGGCGTTACTGCCATCAGTCCGTCCATGGCACCCCGTTGAAATATAAACACCAATATTTTTTTCTTTTTATAAGGACGAGTAATTTTATCACTGCCTGCAGCTGTAGCCAAAAAAGCGGGCACACCACCAACACCAATGCTAAATAATGCAAGACCGGCTTTTTGTAAAAATGCTTTACGGGAAGACATGGTAGTTGATAATTTTTTAGTTGATAATTGATAATTTTTTTTCAATAGAGCTTACCTGCTCAGCGTAACCTAACACTTCTAAAGCCCATGCATTTTCTCCTCCCCTGCGGGGAGGCCGGGAGGGCTACCGCTTTTGAAACTCCGGACTTCCAATAATTATACCCACCACCTGTGCCAGCATGCTGTTATTTCCGGCTGCAGATGGCATCATTTCATTACCAGCTTTTGTTCGTTTACCCAGGTTTTTCCTCGCCAGTTTATCTTCAGTCAATATGCGTCCATTTTTTTGATCCAACATTATTTCATCGGCGTCCTGATTTCCCCCCATTGCAACATGATTTTGATCGCTGTTTGAAGTGGCTTTACCGGCGGCCTCATCAATTTTCTGCTGAATGGATGGATCATTTACCAAAGCTGTTAATCGCTTTATCGTAGCATCCACGTCTCTTTCAGGTAATATAATTTTACTGTACGTTTTTAATGCATCGATGGCACTTTCGGGCTCATGATTGTTATTGATGGCTGCCAGGTTAAATTCAACACCCGGTATTTTCTGCGAAGCAAACGCCAGTCCAAAATTCATCCTGTTTAATAAGGCACCAGTATTTATCCAATACTGCCCTTTGTCCGGAAAGCCGGTTGGAGCCTGGTAATAATATAATTTTTGTCCCATCTTACTAACCCATTGATACATCAAAAAGGGCATGTTAACGGTTGCATCTAAAGCCCTCACTGAGCTTATCGCCAACTCCAGTGGCGATTTTGTTTTCTGTGCAATGGCATCTTTCGTCCAGAATTCAGGGGCCGCCACCATTGTTTTCAATACTTCTTTTATATCGCCATTGTTGGCTAAAAATGTTGCAGCCATTTTATCTGTCAACGATGCCGGTGGATTATCGCTCACAAATTTAACCGCTAGTTTTTTACAGATAAATTTTGCTGTAGCGGCATGATGGGCCAGTAAATTAATCAAATCCAATCCGTCCTGGTAACCACCACCAGCTGCAAATGGTTTTCCCAAAACTGTTTTAGCCCCGTTATCGTGCCGGTTAATGGCAAAGAAAAAGTCGCCGTCATGTACAAAACCTTTTGCAGCTAAATTATCTTCACCAAATCTCTCAATCATCTTTTTAACTGCACTGGCAGGACCGTTTGCCATGGGATAAACCGTCCAGCCGGTCAGTACTTTTGCAGCATTCGTTACATCTTGCTGACTATAACCACCATCTACACCCAATGTATGGAGTTCCATTATTTCACGGGCATAATTTTCATTCAATCCCTGGTTCTTTTTGTTGGTACTTAATTTTTCCATCAACTTTGCTTTGTCGCCGGATGGGTCTTCGTCATTTGCTTGTGATGCTTTCTTTTCCAGTCGTTGTTGCAATTTTTCCTGGCGTTGTTTAAAATCGCTGTTTTCACCGGAGCTGCTGAAATTATCAAGGTAAAATAACATAGCAGGCGATTGGGCAGTCGCCAGCAGCAACGTTCCAAATTTGCCTGCAACATTTGGCCGGATTACATCCCGTTCATAGGCAGGAATGTACGGGGCACATTGATTTTTAGAAATAGAAACGTTGAAATGATTGAACCAGAATTCTGTTAATACCTGGTGTAGTTGATTATTACTATAAGCTGCTGATAATATTTTTTGACTAACGAATTGCCTGAATAATTCCTGTTGAGGCTTGTAACCTTTTTGCTCCATGTAGGCTTTTACCGCTTCCCGATATTCCTTTTTCCCATTTTCTTTTAATGAATCCTTGCTGATAATGCCTTCTGCGACGGCTTCTTTGACAATGGTAGCAGTCCTTGGAAATTTTGTGAGAACCTGCGTATTGCTCATTTGTAAAGCATCATACCCACTTAGCCTTTTATTTAAATCAGCATCGTTTTGCTTGCCCTCCAATTGTTGTAAAAACCAATTTTCGAGGCCTGATTTTATCACTTCATCCAAATAGCCCGGGCTGTTTCCAAATGTAAAGCGATCTATTAAATGTGCCGCTGCCTGCCGTTCTGTAAATCCCGCCTGTTTGAAAGGCATTTTAAAGTTTACCGGATGTGCATCTTGTTTGTTAAAAGATGAAAATAACAGGTTTACCAGCAAGCAAACTGTAAGTACAAAAAAAATTTTACCGGCTTGTATCATTTTAAAAAATTGTAAGAAAGTAATAGGATAATAAACATAGGTCGCATACTCTTTGTCGGCCTCATAAAAAAGATGTTAAAAAAATTTAAATGGTTGGCGTTAAGAAATGAAATTGCTGTTACAGATGACAGGAATTTCTATTTGCCCGTAGGTTGCACCAAAGCCCAGTCAAATACTGAAGTTTGAGCTAATTTCATTTTAGCCAGACTTTTAAATTTTTAGTCTTTTTTATGAAGCCTTGATTTTTCTTGTTACTTCTTTGCATCAAGGCAAAGAAGTAAATAGAGTCCTTTTAATCTGGTTAAGCTTTTGCGGCTTAAATTAATTACCCCATAAAGTAATTATTAAAACCGATGGTAAGATATTTATTTTTGATAAAGGTTTAATGATTGAACAATTAATTCCACGACACAATAAATTTTAAAAAACTGCATAATGTGAAGTCTCTTTTTTTTTCATCAACCTGAGATAACCTGCTAAAACGACCTTTCTTTTTTTGCCACCTGCTTTTTTAAAACATTGGTTTCCCTACCTTTGCCTATGGCAATAAGAAATAACTCCTCCAACACTACTTCTTCCAACAAATTTTTCGGCGAAGGTTTAACATTTGATGATGTATTACTGCAACCTGCATACTCAGAAGTGTTACCAAGGGATGTAAACATCCATGCATTCCTCACCAAAACCATTCAACTGAATGTACCCATGCTGAGTGCAGCCATGGATACCGTAACGGAAGCATCGCTGGCCATTGCCCTGGCACGAGAAGGTGGGTTGGGTATTTTACACAAAAACATGAGTATCGAAAAGCAGGCCGATCAGGTTCGCAAAGTAAAACGAAGCGAAAACGGGTTGATATTAGACCCTATCACACTTACCCCCGATGCAACTATTGGTGAAGCGGTAAGACTGATGAGGGAAAACAAAATTGGTGGTATACCCATTGTAGACGCACAAAAAAAACTGGTAGGCATCCTCACCAACCGTGACCTCCGTTTTGAAACGCACTACAAGGAAAAAGTAAGCACGGTGATGACAAAAGATAACCTCATTACCGCACCCGAAGGCACCGATCTTAAAAAAGCAGAACTCATCTTCAAGAAAAATAAAATTGAAAAATTACCGGTTGTAAACAAGGCGGGCGTATTAATTGGCCTTGTTACATTTGGAGATATTTTAAAATTAACCAGTCACCCCCATGCGGTAAAAGATTCATTTGGCCGCTTGCTGGTAGGTGCAGGTGTTGGTATAACAAAAGATACCTTAGACAGGGTTGCAGGTTTGCAGCATGCAGGTGTTGATGCCATCTGCCTCGATAGCGCCCACGGTCATACCAAAGGTGTAATTGACACGTTGAAAATGGTAAAGAAAACCTTTAAACAGCTACAGGTAATTGCGGGCAATGTAGGCACTGGCGCAGGTGCCAAAGCATTGGCAGATGCCGGTGCAGATGCGGTAAAAGTGGGCATTGGCCCCGGTTCTATTTGTACCACCCGAATTGTTGCGGGCACCGGTGTACCACAAATTACAGCCGTGATGGAAGTGGCAGCTGCCTTAAAAAATAAAAAAGTGGGTATCATCAGCGATGGCGGAATACGGTATACCGGCGATATGGTAAAAGCTTTGGCAGCAGGTGCCAGTTGTGTAATGATGGGCAATGTATTTGCGGGAACAGAAGAAAGTCCGGGCGAGTCTATTATTTACGAAGGCCGCCGGTTTAAACAATACCGCGGCATGGGCTCATTGGGTGCAATGGCACAAGGCAGCAGCGACCGCTACTTTCAGGATGTGGAAGACGACATAAAAAAGTTTGTACCCGAAGGCATTGAAGGCAGGGTAGCATTTAAGGGACATTTAAAAGAAGTAGTACATCAATATACCGGCGGGTTAAAAGCAGGTATGGGCTACTGTGGTGCAAAAAATATTAAAGAATTGCAGCAAGCTGTTTTTATTAAAATTACCAATGCAGGCATGCGTGAAAGTCATGCGCATGATATTGCCATTACAAAAGAGGCGCCCAATTACAGCAGGTAACAAAGTTGAAGTGTACTTGGTGCTTTTTATTTTTTTTGTTACCGGACTTTTGTACTACTATTAAACATTGTTGCGTCGCACTCTTGTGCGGCATACCATTATGAAGCAAATAAAAACGTTGCATTTTTGCCCGTTGAGCATCTTTGCGTGAAAACCCCACAAACCAACAATGAAAAAAAACTTACTGCGCTTTCTATTCATCTTTTCTTTTGCTAGTTTGCAAATAGTAACAGTTGCCCAGGATTCTTCTCACCTCCGCATTTCGCTGCTAACCTGCACGCCGGGCGACGAATTATATTCTACTTTTGGCCATACCGCCATTAGGGTGGTTGACAGCAGCAGCGTGACCGACTATGTATTCAACTACGGTACTTTTAATTTTGATGATGACGGATTTTATTTAAAATTCATCAAAGGCAAACTGATGTATTATTTATCAGCAGAAGAATTTGCAGTGTTTAAGGAAGATTACAAAGCGGCCAACCGGGGCATTACCGAGCAGGTATTAAACATGTCAGCGGCTGAAAAAATTGAGTTTCAACAAGCGCTTTTTAATAATATTAAAGAAGCAAACAAATTCTATAAATACGATTTCTTTTTTGACAACTGCACTACACGACCAAGGGATTTAATTGCTAAATTTAAAAGCCCGCCGCCAGAGTGGGTAGCCGTAGTGCCAGCCGGCACAAGGTTTAGACAAGCCATTCACAGTTACCTCGATAAAAATGAAAAACACTGGAGCAAACTGGGAATCGACCTTTTATTAGGCGAACCAACAGATGCTATAATGACAGCAAAACAATCTCAATTTTTGCCGGATGTTTTGATGATGTCTTTAGACATCAGCAATAAACAAAACTCCCTGCTCTTATCAAGCACTAATCTATATGCAATTGAAACGGATAGCAACAAAGGATCCATTTTTACACCGGCAGTTGTATTTTCTTTATTGCTCATTTTTATAGTTGCATTGAGTATATCAAAAAACAAATGGGCCATCATCTTTATGCAGGGTTTTGATGGGTTGTTGTTCTTTTTATCGGGTGCTGTTGGTATCCTGCTTGTGTTTATGTGGACTTCAACTAATCATGCCATGTGTAAAAATAATTACAACCTTTTGTGGGCATTACCTACCAACACGCTGCTGGCTTTTTTTACAAGCAGCAAAAAATCTTTTATAAAAAAATGCTTTTTGGCAACTGCCATTTTTTTAATCCTGGTACTATTAACCTGGTTTTTTTTACCACAACAAATGAACAGCGGCTTTTTACCAATCGTTTTATTATTAATTTACAGAAGCGCAGGAAAATATTTCTTTTAATATTTCATTTTATTAAAAAGTAGTATAAATCTTAAAAAATGAAAGAAAAATCTTTTCAACACAACGGTTCCAACATTTATTACAAAACAATTGGAGAAGGTAAACCGGTAATTTTATTGCATGGTTTTGGTGAAGATGGAACGGTATGGGAGCGGCAGATAACAGCGCTCCAAAATAATTTCCGTCTCATTATTCCCGATATTCCCGGCAGCGGCAAATCAGCGTTCTTGCCCAACGCAACCATTGAAACCTATGCTGACATTATAAAAGAGCTGTTTGAAATGGAGCGCTCCGAGCCTGCAACGTCGGAGGAAAATTTTGAGTCGTTTTCTTTGATAGGCCATAGTATGGGTGGCTATATCGCACTAGCATTTGCAGAAAAATATCCGCAGTACCTTAACAGCTTCGGGCTATTTCATTCATCTGCATTTGCAGATGCTGATGAAAAAAAAGCAACCCGTAAAAAAGCCATTGAATTTATACAGGAAAAAGGCCCTATAGCTTTTTTAAAAACTAGTATTCCCGGTTTGTTTAATGAAGCGTTTGATGCCGAAAACAAGCCGGTTATTTTGTCTTTAATCAGCAAAGCAACCAACTTTACCGAAGCTGCCCTTGTACAATATTATGAAGCAATGATTGCCCGGCCAGACAGGGTGCATGTTTTAAAAAGCTTTACAAAACCGGTATTATTTATTATCGGGGAGCATGATAAGGCTATACCATTACAAAGCAGTTTGGAGCAGTGTTATCTCCCTGCAATATCGCATGTGCACATTCTGCAAAATGCAGCTCACATGGGTATGTATGAAGAAACAGCAAAAGTAAATTCGGTACTGGATAATTTTTTAGCGCAAGTTTAACAACTGGTAGAATCTTTACCAACACTTAAATAAACCCTGAATTTAAAGTAAATCACTATTTATAAAAGGTACCCTCAGCTATCATTAGGGCAGTTTGTCTTTATCTTTATAGCAATGAAGAAATTTGTATTTACGATATTTTTAACCATCTCGTTGATAACTACATTTGCTGCCCACATAAAAGGCGGCTTCTTCAATTATACCTATTTGGGCCCTGGAGTTACCAATCCAAGCTACTTAAGGTATAGGATAACCCTAACCATTTACATGGCCTGTGATCCCAGTTCAGGTCAATTAACAGACCCGATTAATTTTACTGTCTTCAATGGAAATGGAACCGTTCGGATAGACGACCCCTTTGTAAATATTACATCAAAATACAATCTTGGAAAAGTTGCAGATGACCCGTGTATTACCGGGGATCAGTCTGGTTGTTATTATACCATTGTAATTTATAAATTAGATAATTATGAACTCCCCGCAACAGCAGATGGCTACACGTTTAGTTATCAACGTTGTTGCAGAATTGCAAATATGGACAACTTGCAGACTTCGGGGCAGGTAGGCAATACTTACACGATCAAAATACCTGGAACTTCGTCAGCCGTGCCAAATGCCAATCAAAATCACAGTCCGGATTTTGCTATCAACGATACAGCTGTAGTTTGTGGCGGAAGTTATTTTGCTTACCCGCTTCAAGCGCTTGATGTGGATGGCGATTCGTTAACCTATTCTTTATGTGCTGCGTTTGAAGGAGGATCAGTTGGCGAGCCTTCCCCATTTCCCGCCGCTTCTCCTCCCTATAATACCGTAAACTATGAATCGCCCTATTCGGGCACTCAACCAATGGGCAGTAACGTAACTATTAATTCAAAAACAGGTTTATTGAGCGGTGTAGCACCCCTCATTGCTTTCTCCGGCGAATACGTTGTAACGGTTTGTGTAAGCGAATATAGAAAAGGGGTATTTCTTGCTGAGTCCCGAAAAGAATTGCACATAAGGGTACGAGACTGCATTCCCCTTAAAGCAAGGCTGGATCCTAAACCTGTGACCTGTGATGGTTTTTCGGTTAATTTTTCCAATGCGGAAACACTTCCTTCAGGCACTACCTATATTTGGGATTTCGGTGACCCTGTCTCGGGGATTGATAACAAATCCACCTCGTCAACCCCAGGCCATACTTATACTGATACCGGTGTTTACAAAGTAAAATTAGTAGTAACATTCGGGGGCTTTTGTTCAGATTCAGCATTGTTGTTGGTAAAAGTATATCCAGGTTTTTTCCCTTCTTTTAAAACACTCCCTCCTCAGTGTAAAGGGATCCCTGTTCGTTTTCAGGATTTAACCACCACCAATTATGGTATTCCAACCGGGTGGCGTTGGGATTTTGGTGTTCCCGTTTTAACCAATGATACTGCAATAGTAAAAAGCCCTTCTTACACCTATTCCGCGTCGGCCACGTACCAGGTAAAACTGATTGTTGGCAATACTTTTGGCTGTGTGGATACAGTTTCTCAGGATATTGTTATTATTGATAAACCACCTTTAACCCTCTTCCCAAAAGACACATCTTATTGTACGCTGGATAGTGTGATGCTGAGTGCAGGCAGCACTGGTGCCGGCAGTTATTCATGGTTACCTGCAACAAATATTATCAATGCCAACACAGCTACGCCAACAGTTTTCCCTGCGGTGCCAACTAAATATTATGTAACGTTCGATCAAAACGGATGCATCGCAAAAGATTCAGTTACTGTTACTCCGGCCAACGATCTTAACGCCGTAATTACTGCGTCGGCTTCCAATATTTGCGAAAATGATACTATTACGCTAACAGCTGGCAGTAAATACAATAATGTTACCTGGCAATGGAGCCCAGGGGTATCAATAATAAATGATACTGCAAAAATTACCAAAGCTTTTCCGGCTGTTAATACCAGTTACAGTTTGCTGGCAAAATGGGGTAGATGCACCGCTTCAACTACGCAGAATATAATTGTTAAGCCCCTGGCAGTAGCTCAGGCAGGTCCTGATACCTCTATTTGCCTTGGCCAGGGCGTAGCCCAACTTTCAGCAAGTGGTGGCAACAGCTACCAATGGATTCCCGCTACCGGGTTGAGCAACCCGAATATTGCTAACCCGATTGCCTCACCGGTTGTATCCACCCAATACAAAGTACTGGTGGGTGTTGCAGGATGTGCTGCAACCAAAGCGGATAGTATAACTGTTTTGGTAAAGCCCCGCCCGCCGGTTAATCTTACCAACGATACCCTGATTTGTTCGATAGATACGCTGCAATTGCAAACCAATGCCAGTGGAAGTTTTGCATGGAGTCCAAACTATATGATCAGCAGTCTTACCAATCCAAAACCCTTGGTAAGTCCGGATATACCCACAACTTACCGGGTAACACTAACTGATTTATTTGGCTGTATAAATACGGATGAAGTTTTTGTAGACGTAAAATTGTTTGTAACTATTAATGCAGGAAACGACACCACTATTTGTAGTACTGACGGTATCATATTAAATACTACCAGCGATGCGCTGAGTTATAAATGGACGCCTGGTATTTATCTTAACTCAGATACCGCAAAGCGGCCACTCTCAACACCACTTACCTCACCCATAACTTATTATGTAATTGGAAATATTGGAAAATGCCAGAGCAGGGATTCAGTAACTATAAAAACAGTACCCTATCCTGTTGCGAACGCAGGTACCGACAGTAGAATTTGCTACGCAGCAAATATCCAGCTCATTGCAACCGGCGGAACAATTTACTCCTGGCAGCCGGCTACATTTTTATCAAACCCCAATATTGCCAACCCAATGGTAATGAATGCAACTAACACAACCGTTTACACCGTATCTGTAAGCGACATCCTGGGTTGCCCCAAAACAGTTACAGACGATGTGTTGGTAAGTGTACGGCAAAAAGTAATTGCAAGCACTGGAATTAGAGATACCAGTATCGTAATTGGTCAATCTGTACAGTTTAATGGCAGTGGCGGAGATGGATACCAATGGTTGCCGGCCAACTGGTTAAGCAGTACCAATATTGCAAGCCCTGTAGCAACACCAGAAGATAATATTGTTTATAAAGTAATAGTGACGGCAATACCGGAAAATTGTATTGGAGAAGATAGCGTAAAAATAAAAGTATTTAAACTGCCACCGAGTTTTTATGTACCCACCGCATTTTCTCCCAATGCAGATGGCATTAACGACATACTGAGGCCAATTGCATTGGGCATGAGGTCTATTAAATATTTTAAGGTCTACAACAGGTTAGGACAATTGTTATTTTCTACTACCGAAAATGGCAAGGGATGGGATGGCACTTTTAAAGGCAACCCACAAGACCCGGCCACCTATGTATGGATGGCCCAAGGAGAAACTTTTACGGGTGAGTTTATAACACGAAAAGGATATGCGGTTTTGGTAAGATAGGCGTTGGAATAAAGGGGAACATTAGTTAGAAGAAGCCCTTTTTATTTTCATTTTACCAAACCGGTTTTTTACCTCGTCGATGGCTTTGTATAAATCGCTTTTTCGTTCAGTGTCGGAAAATAGATTGGTTTGCACTGCATCCTGTGTCAATTCGCTCAAACGCACGCCCAGCAATCGAATGGGCTTTCCTTTTTTATACAATTTATTAAAAAGATCTTTTACTACCGGTATTATCTCATCATCGGCACAGGTAAAGGAAATGGTGGTTTGACGGGAAGTAGTTTCAAAATCCGGGTATCTTATTTTAACAGCCACACAACCGGCCACTTTTCCATCCTGCCTTAATTCAAACGCAATTTTTTCTGTTAAACGTACCAGCTCGCTCATTAAAAAAACAAGATCGGTTTTGTTTTCATCGAAGGTGTTTTCGCTGGAGATTGATTTGGCCTCGTGGTATTGCACAACTTCGCTGGTATGAATTCCAAAACTTTTTTGCCACAAATCAACCCCCCATTTACCCAGTCTTTCTTCCAGTGCTGCAGGTGTTTTTGTACTTACATCGCCAATTGTAAAAATACCCATCGATTTAAGTACAGCATGTGTATGCTCCCCTACGCCGGGTATTTTATCAACAGCAAGCGGTGCCAAAAATTCTTTTTCTTTTCCAAAAGGTATTTGCAGATAGCCGTTAGGCTTTGCCTGGTTGGTGGCAATTTTTGCCATCATTTTATTACTGGAAAGTCCGAATGAAATAGGCAGCTTTGTTTCGTCCATTATTTCCTGTCTTAAATCAATGGTCCACTGCAGGGGATTAAAAAATTTTTCCATGCCGGTAAGATCAAGGTAAAATTCATCGATGGAAGCCTTTTCAAAAAGCGGTGCTTTAGCAGCAACAATTTGAGTAACCCAGCGGGAAAAGCGGCTGTATTCTCCTCGTGTGCCTTTTATTGCAATTGCCTGCGGGCAAAGCTGCATCGCCTGCCTGGAAGGCATCCCGGAATGGATACCAAATTTTCGGGCTTCGTAGCTGCAAGCAGCTACCACGCCCCTATCGCTGCCCCCTACAAATACAGGTTTGCCTTTTAAAGAAGGATTGTTCAATATTTCAACAGACACAAAAAAGGAGTCTAAATCAAAATGGGCAACTATGCGTTGAGGGGTATTTTTCACTGTACTAATTTACTATAATTATTACCGGTAAACATCCAGCAGCCCATCTGGTAATTTTACAAATACCTTCCGGTTTTTTTTATCAATTTTATCGAGGGATGCTTCATGAATGGGTATCAGCGCTTCTTTACCATCCAACAGTATCGCACACAATAACTGGTGAGGCTGCTCAATTACTTCTACAATTTCTCCCAAATTTTCGCCATTGTTTATCATACTAAAACCCAGCATGGAAATAGGTGCTGATGCAGCCGAAAATTTCTGAAAGTCTTCTGCAGCGAGCCATACATCTTTTGGGGTTAATTTTCTGGCGGCTTCTTTGGTAACAATACCATCAACCTGCACATAAACTTCGGCATCGTTTTTTATAGTAGTGCCCAAAATAAAATAAGGCATAAAATTATCGATACTTTCTTCCAGGAAAAACATTTCCAGGCCTTTTAAAGATGTTTTCTTACCAAGATTATGTTGCAAAACCAATTCGCCTTTTAAGCCAAAGCTGGCGGCGAGTTTTCCTATTTTAAAGTATTGAGCCATGGCAAATGTTGAACGTTGTTAGAAAAGTTGAAGATGGTTTAATAGGGAAAGTTACAGCATAAAAAAAGCAATTCCGAAAAACGAAATTGCTGAAAAGAGGTAACCGGACAGAGGTAAATTATTCGCCTGTTTTAGTTTCTTCTTCTGGGGTTGCTGGTGCTTCTGCAACAACTACTGCTGGTACTTCTACAACTTTCTTTACTACCGGAACGTTGCGGCTATCCTGGCGGGCTTTTTTATGAGCTCCGGAACGCTTGGCAATGTGAGCATCATGCTCGGCACTCCATGCAGTAAATTTTTGCATTGCTACAGCTTCGTCAAACAGGCCTAAGCTTACACCTCTCAACAGATGCTTCAGGAACAATACGCCCTTGAAAGAAAGGATACGACGAACAGTGTCAGTTGGCTGAGCACCTTTGTGTAACCAATCCAACGCCTTCTGCCGATCAATCAATACTGTTGCCGGAACAGTCAGTGGGTTGTACGTACCTAGTTTCTGAATAAATTTGCCATCTCGTGGACTTCTGCCATCTGCAACTACTATAAAGTAGAACGGTCTTTTTTTTGAACCGTGACGTTGCAGTCTCATTTTTACAGCCATAAAAAATAGAAATTTTTTCGGGTTGTGAATAAATAGGGTTTCTTTGATCTCCTTTAAAAAGGAAGGCGAAGATAATAACCTATATAACATCAGCCAAATAATTAACTTAAAAATACCTGTAGCCTTTTGTCAGCCTTCTTTTTGTTATGTAATTTTAGGTTATCTCAGGTCAAAAGGACAGTAACAAAAGGTATTACCTTTTATATGGGTTATTCTTTTAAATCTAAAAAGCTATGAAAAACATCATTCTTTTTATTGCGCTATATTTCATTAGTTGCGGGCCGTCCAATAAACTTAAAAAATACTACACACCCGAAGATGCCAGTGTATTTGAACTGGTGGAACGGCTGTCAAAAAACAGCAATGACGGGGCTGCAGCTAAGCTATTGCCGGAGGCTTATGGTACGGTATTGGCTAAAAGACAATTTTTAATAGCAGCGGACTTTGGTTTGCTGGCCCCGGGTGACCGTTATTTACGCCTTGCAAAAGAGTGGGGTGTAATGCTGCAGCTGCATGATAAAATTATTGCCACGCCTGCTGCAAAAAAGCTAGTGCCCCAACCATGGGACCCTACTTTTGCAATTGCAGAAGCTAAAACAACTGCTGCTAAAGAATTTTACAACCAGGGGCTGGAAGATTTGAATGTAGATGACCGGCGTGCTGCACGCAATGCTTTGGATAATTTTAACAAAGCAAATAGCATTATCCCTGGGTATCAGGATGTAAGAAATCTTATAAGGGAGGCCGCAGAAAAGGCAACCATCAACGTAATTGTTAGGGCTGCCAATTATTACAACCAAGGCTGGGATTACTGGGGCTTTCAAAACGATTGGCTGCAGCAACAAATCATCAGCGATCTCAATTCACAATCGTTTAGGGAAGTACGCTTTTATTCTGATTGGGATGCCAACGCACGACAAATACGGGCCGATAGAATGGTAGAATTAAATTTTACAGAACTATACGTGGGCCAGGTTTTTAACAACCGCTCATCCACTAAACGAAGTATACAAATACAAACCGGAACTACCAAGTCTATACCACCTAAACCTGTTTACCAAACGGTAAATGCAACCGTATTTACCAACACCACATACATGCAAAGCCGGGCAACACTGGAATGCCGTATTTACGACCTGGCAACTGGTAATAATTTACTGTATGATCAATTTCCGGGCAATGATGACTGGCGCATTGAAACAGCAACCTATTCGGGAGATCAAAGAGCCTTAACGCCGCAAGACTGGAACCGGATAAACAACAATGGCAACCTGCAGCCACCTTCAAGAGCACAGGTTGCAGACAGGTTGATACGCAATTGTTACAATTTATTAATCAGCCGTATTAAATCAGGAGTACAATTTGGGTCGTAATTATTTTTTGTGAAACTAAGGGCTAAAAAAAATTGAAAAGAGTTATTTTTTAAGGATACTTTTTAGCACTATCTTACGGAGCAAGTTTTTTAAATTATTCATTACTAAAAATAATCAGTATGAACCTCATCATCCGCCTTTTTATAACAGCAGCTGTAGCTTATGGCTTAAGCATTATTTTAAAAGGTGTGCACATTCCCAATTTTACTGATGCACTTATTCTTGCAGTAGTGCTTGCATTGTTGAATACTTTTATCAAACCAATTTTAGTGATTCTTACTTTACCCATCACCATTATAACGATGGGCTTGTTTTTATTTGTAATAAATGCGCTTATCATCCTGCTTGCCGACAGATTAATGGATGGGATAAGGATAGATGGATTTTGGTGGGCTGTAATTTTCAGTCTTATACTTTCCGTTGCATCATCGGTTGTTTATTCAATGGTTGAGAAAAAGAGCTATTAGTTTTCTACACAAACTTAAACTCATCTCCATCAAACAATCCGAGGTCGCTTAATTTTAAATGGGGTATCACCAGCAATGCCATAAAAGATAAGGTCATAAAAGGTGCTGCCAGCGT
>JANYCA010000175.1 GCA_025360525.1 Chitinophagaceae bacterium
AAAATGCCCCTAAAAGCCCTTCTACATCTCCCCAAAAGAGAAAGCCCCTCTAAATCTCCCCAAAGGGGAGACTTTTGGACTTTGTATTGGGGGAATTGTTTTAAGTTATGGGACAGCTCAAAGGATACCCTTTTTACATAACCTCAAAGTGGAGCCTTTGAACTCTTTGCTACAACCGAACGTTATTTTAGGAATTAGCTTTAACTTTTCACCATAAAATATTTTTTATGCAACGAAGAGCATTCATTAAAAACAGCAGTTCAATATTAGCTGCACTGGCATTATTAAGTAATAAAACAGTGGCGCAATTACTTGCTGACCCAACATGGACCATAAAAATGCTGACGGATGATATTGGTGTATTTAATGAAAAGGGAGGAACCATTTTATTTATGCTTTCTAAGGAAGGCATTGTAGTGGTAGATGCACAGTTTCCAGAAACATCGCAGCATTTGATTGATGAGTTGAAAAAGAAAACGCAGCAACCTTTCCGGCTATTGATTAATACGCATCATCATGGAGATCACACGGCGGGAAATATATCTTTTAAAGGACAGGTGACGCATGTACTGGCGCATGAAAATTCAAAAATTAACCAGGAAAAAGTGGCAAAGGAAAAGAAGAATGAAGACAAGCAATTGTATCCAGACCAAACATTTTCAACCACCTGGTGTGAATCTATTGGAGATGAGCAAATATGTCTTCACTATTTTGGCGCCGGTCATACCAACGGAGACAGTTTAGTTCAGTTTAAAAAAGCCAATATTGTTCACATTGGAGATTTGATGTTTAACCGTCGCCATCCTTTTGTAGATAAAAATGCAGGCGCAAATATGAGCAACTGGATTACAATTTTGGATAAGGCACACAATACCTTTAAGCGAAAAACTAAATTTGTTTGTGGTCATGCTGCAACAGGATACGATATTGTTGTAGGCCGCCATGACTTAAAATTGTTTGGCGATTATTTAGGTAAAACATTGCAATTTGTAGAAGCTTCCATCAAAGCAGGAAAATCGAAAGATGAGATACTAAAATCTACCAGCATACCCGGTGCTCCGGAGCAATGGAAAGGCGATGGCATTGAACGACCGCTTGCTGCTGCTTATGCGGAACTTACTTTGTGAGAGAATGGCCGTTGATGCGTATCCAAGGTAATCCCTGTCTTCTGCAATACTATTTATCCATCTCGATCAACTTCTCCAATACATAATAAACAGCCGGACAAAAGCTGGAGTTTTTGAGGGTTAGTGGCTGTCTTTTCAGTAATACATCTTCGTTGGTGTAAGGAAAACGTTCACAATCGGATGGGCGTACCTCGTAGATGCTGCAATAATTATCGGGGCCCAAAAATGAGCAGGGAGTTTCTCTCATTACGTAATCCCCCTCGCTATCTACTCTCAGGTAATTATTGATGAGGTCGCCGTCTTTCATTTTTAAATGCTTGGCAATTCGCTTAATATCCGGTGTTTTAAAACGAGGAGAATAGCCTTTGCAGCAGTTACCGCATTGCAGGCAATCAATTTTGCTGAATGCTTCTTCATGTAATGCAGGTATGGCTTTCAGCACCGTATTTTTATCGGCCCGGTGCAGGTAATTTTTGTATTGCTTTTGACGGTCGCCTGATTTTTTTTCCCAGGCTCTTAACAATTCATCACTCATAAGTTCCATTGTTTATACGGATGTGTTAAAGAGTTTATGCTCATTTTAACATCCTTTTTTCCACAGCTGCAAAGTAACGAACATTATAGCAGCATATCTTGTTGTGTTAATGTAATTTTGCGGCTCTAAACTGGTTTACTTCAAAACAGTGGAGGGAGGTAATCGCTTGCACGGGCAACGATGTAGTTTTGCATTTATGGGAAAATATGATTTATAGTGGTGGAATAAGCTGTTTGGAGACGATAAAAAACACTGACTTTACCTTGTTAAAAAGTATAGATATCTTTATTGTTAACAAAGTTGAATATTGATTTAAAGCACAAGAGTGCGACGCCAATGAAGCTGAATAAAGATTAGAAGACGATAACAAAAACTAAACCAACATGAATTTTTTTGAACAACAACAAAATGAATTTGCAGGTAGGCATATTGGTCCTGATGAACAGGATACTAGAGAGATGCTTGATGCGATTGGCGTTGGCAGCACCGAAGAATTAATCAGCCTGACCATACCAGACAGCATACGTATAAAAACAGACCTGAAAGTGCCGGCGGCAATCAGTGAATATGTGTACCTGGCTGAACTTAAAAAAGTGGCTGCAAAAAATAAGGTTTTTAAAAGTTATATTGGACAAGGGTATTTCGATACCATTACACCTAGTGTAATTTTGCGCAACGTTTTTGAAAACCCGGGCTGGTATACTCAATACACGCCTTACCAGGCCGAAATTTCTCAGGGACGCCTGGAAAGTTTACTTAACTTTCAAACCATGGTGAGCGACCTTACTGCTTTGCCCATTGCCAATGCAAGTTTGCTGGATGAAGCTACTGCCGCTGCTGAAGCCATGGCCATGTTGTTTAACCATAAAAATAAAGATCACGACCATATTACTGCCCCGCATTTTTTTGTGGACGAAAAGTTATTTATTCAAACCAAAGACGTGCTGGTTACCAGGGCAGCACCCATTGGCGTGGAATTGGTTTTTGGCAATTACCAAACTGCCGTTTTAGACGAAACTTATTTTGGCGCCATTGTACAATACCCGGATTGTGATGGATTAATTGCAGATTACCGTGCTTTTATTGAAAAGGCCCACCAGTTTAATGCAATGGTAGTAATGGCAACCGATTTGCTGGCGCTTACGTTGCTTACACCTCCTGGCGAATTGGGTGCTGATGTCGCCATTGGGTCAACACAACGCTTTGGCGTTCCCATGGGTTTTGGCGGTCCACATGCCGCTTTTTTTGCAACAAAAGATGAGTTTAAAAGAACCATACCAGGCAGAATAATTGGCGTAACGATTGATGCACAGGGTAACCGTTGCCTGCGCATGGCATTGCAAACAAGAGAACAGCACATTCGCCGGGAAAAGGCTACCAGTAACATTTGTACAGCACAGGCCCTATTGAGTAATATGGCGGCTATGTATGCTGTTTATCATGGACCAGAGGGGTTGACAACTATTGCAAAAAGAACCAGCTTGCTGGCACTTACTTTAAGTACCGAATTACAAGAGCTGGGCTTTAGCAATGTAAATGAATATTATTTTGACAGTATAAAAGTATCCGTACCCAATGCGGATAGTATTATAAAACTGTCGGAAGCGAAGCAAATGAATTTTAACCGCATTGATGACAAACACTTAGGCATTTCGGTGGACGAAACCACCACACAACAGGATATTGTAGACATTCTAGGCGTTTTTGCTGAGGCTGTTCACGTGGACACTATCGCAGCTACTTTTGATTGTGAGGAAGCCCTTTCAAATATCCCTTTCAACTTATCAAGAACTACTGAATTTTTACAGCATCCCGTTTTTAATACCCATCGCAGCGAAAGCCAGATGATGCGGTATATTAAATTTTTAGAGAACAAAGATTTAAGCTTAAACATATCGATGATTAGCCTTGGCAGCTGCACCATGAAGTTAAATGCTGCCACTGAATTAATTCCTGTAAGTTGGCCGGAGTTTAGCAAACTTCATCCCTTTGCGCCAGCTAGTCAAACGGCAGGATATCAACAAATAATTACCGAACTGGAAAATTACCTAACTATCATTACCGGTTTTGCTGCTACTTCCCTACAGCCCAACAGCGGCGCACAAGGCGAATATGCCGGGCTGCTCGCCATCAGGCGTTACCATATTTCAAGAGGTGATAGTCACCGCAACGTGGTACTCATTCCCATTTCGGCACACGGCACCAACCCTGCAAGTGCTGTAATGGCTGGCATGAAGGTGGTGGTAACCAAATGTGATGAAGCAGGCAATATTGATGTGGAAGATTTAAAAACAAAAGCAGCTGAACACTCCAGTAATTTAGCTGCGTTGATGGTAACTTATCCGTCAACACATGGAGTGTTTGAAGAAAGCATAAAGGATATTTGTGATACCATTCATACACATGGAGGCCAGGTGTACATGGATGGCGCCAACATGAATGCGCAGGTGGGGCTAACCAGCCCAGGCATGATTGGAGCAGATGTTTGTCATCTTAATTTGCATAAAACTTTTGCCATTCCACATGGCGGTGGTGGGCCGGGTGTTGGACCGATATGTGTAGCCAAACAACTGGTTGCATTTTTACCGGCAACGGAAAAAATGACAATTGGCGGACAGGTTTCCGCAGCTCCGTATGGTAGTGCAAGTATTTTACTGATTAGTTATGCTTATATAAAAATGCTGGGTTACAATGGAATCCGTAACGCAACCGTGTATGCCATTTTAAATGCCAATTATATGAAAGTAAGATTGGAGCAGTATTACAAAATATTGTACAGTGGCAAAAACGGAACAGCAGCGCATGAATTTATTGTTGACCTGAGACCGTTTAAAACAAGTGCCGGAATTGAAGCTGAAGATGTTGCCAAGCGCTTGATGGATTATGGATTTCATGCTCCTACCCTTTCGTTTCCGGTTGCCGGCACCTTAATGATTGAGCCTACCGAAAGTGAAGACAAAACAGAACTTGATCGTTTTTGTGATGCGCTCATCAGCATTTATCATGAAATAAAAGCTATTGAAAACGGGGAAGCAGATAAAAAAGACAACGTTTTAAAAAATGCTCCACACACCCAACAGGTAATTTGTGCCAACGTGTGGACGAAGCCATATACAAGGGAGACTGCAGCATTCCCGTTACCACATATAAAAGGAAATAAATTCTGGCCAAGTATCAGTAGGGTAAATAATACTTATGGCGATAGAAATTTAATTTGCACCTGCGAGCCGGTAGAAAGTTACATGGATGCGGTGGCTGTTTAAGGAACGAGATTATACAATTAAAAAAGGTTCAACTAATTGACAGTTGAACCTTTTTTAATTCGTTTATAGTTTCTTTGGAATCCTATATTAGTCGCTCTTTCGATGCATCATATCATTAGAAACATTGGTGACCGTTAATTATTTTCTTAAATAATTAATGTACGGTAACGACCAACTAGGGGGTTTAATAAAGTCTATTAAATTACAGGTATAGTTAAACTACAGGTGTTTGCTTGGGCAAAGTAATCCTATTGAATTCCGCACCGCTGAAAATTTTAGCCAGCCTGTTATCTTTCGATTCCATCCACTCGCTGATATGAGTTTCAGTTACAATGCGCCAAAAGTTTTTTGATTTAAGATCTTCGTAGTCATTCGACTGAACAAATATCCCCAGAATCGTATTTCTTTTTTTAAATTCAATCTTTACTGTTTTTTTAGAAAGGTTTCCAGCTTCGATGAATTTGGCTACTGCTTCGTTTATCATTTTTAAAATTTTTGCGAATGTAGCTTAATTTAGCCAGATATTCCGAAGTTTTTATAAGTAAATGAACTGGTCATTATAATTCATTTTATCAACCCACCTTTTTATTTTTATGTGTAATTGGCAAGCCATTTTCTATTTTTACAACTTGTATTACAAAAACCACCAATGAACATAACTGAT
Source organism: Chitinophagaceae bacterium (assembly GCA_025360525.1). Taxonomy (GTDB): domain Bacteria; phylum Bacteroidota; class Bacteroidia; order Chitinophagales; family Chitinophagaceae; genus Ferruginibacter. The sequence continues at coordinate 5,590 of JANYCA010000175.1, forward strand.
TTTTTACGGCATCAATGGCTGGAATTCTGGAGGGCACGCAATGCTAACAAGAGCCTGGCTTTACAAATTATCCTGGGTATTTTTTATTTTTTTATTCTGCTGGAGGTAGCAGCTTTGGGTATTGGCCTGCCCTTTTTTATCCAGGATTTTTTTCCGGGTAAAGAGCCTGTTGCTGTTTTTTGTTCCTACATTATTTACTATTTTTTAATTGGGCTATTAGTGCGTTTTCAAATGCAGAATTTGCCCTCGCTTAGCATACAACCTTACCTTGGTCAAAACATACCCCGAAGCAGCATGTTGCGGTTTTTAAATGTGCGTTCGTTATTTCAACTGTTTAATTTTTTGCCGTTGTTTGTTTTTATTCCGTTTACGATTGTACAAATTGCACCCCAATACGGAACGACTTCAGCAATTTGCTTTTTTGTTGCCATGCTGGCTTTGGTGTTGAACAACCATTTTCTTACCATGTATATTAAGCGTAAATCTGCCGACAACAGCTGGTGGCTATTATGCATTGTGATTTTGCTGTTTGCTTTTAAAGCGCTGGACTATTTAAAGCTGGTATCTTTTGAAAAATCATCTGCCGTCCTTTTTATTTACCTGTTGCAACACCCAATACTTTCCCTGTTGCCCATTGTTATTGCAGTTGCAACATTTTACATCAACAATAATTTTCTCCGCAATCATCTTTACATGGAGGAATTAGTAAATGAGACAAGGCTGAGCACGGGCAAAAGTTTTGCGTTCCTGAACAAATTTGGTGATACAGGCGACATCATTGCCCTTGATTTAAAATTAATCTTCAGAAACAAGCGGCCTAAATCGCTGGTGATTTTATCGGGGGTTATTTTATTCTACGGATTTTTGTTTTATCCACAATACCTGCGTTCAGCAAACTACAGCATGCTGTTTCTTTTCGCCCTGTTAATTACTGGCTTATTCATTTCTAATTATGGCCAGTTTTTATTCAGCTGGCAGAGTAGTCATTTTGATGGAATGATGACTTCCAACATCAACATGAAACAATACATAAAAGCTAAGTTTGCCCTTTTTTTAACGGTGTGCACCTTACAGTTTTTTATTGCAAGCCTGTATGGGTTTATGGGTTGGAGAATTTTACCCATACAATTAGCAGC
>JANYCA010000184.1 GCA_025360525.1 Chitinophagaceae bacterium
GGAAAAGCATTCAGTTTATATTTCTACAGAAACAGGATCCGCTATTTTTGATATTGCTACAAAGTTTGTTTCATTGATTAATGAAAGCAAACCAATATTAAAGCAGTTGCCCGGCGACACTAAGGATAATTTTATGAAGCAGTTTTCAAACCTTATAAATTATCCAGGTAACTTAAACGATGATATAACCGTAAATGTTAACGTTGTCAAATTGCTTGATAAGTAGCTTTTTTAGTGGACACTTGGCGAAAGAAATTTTTAAAAGTAATTTATGAAAAGTAGGATCCAGGTTTTGGATCCTTTTTTTATTGTTCATTTAACCAATGAAAATGTATTTGTAAATGCAACTAACCTACACATTCGTATTGGTTAGTTACATTTTTTTCCCGTTTTAAGCAACATCGCTATGTTTTTTTATAGTGATGTTGCTATAAAAAGCCCGAATTCCGGCTATTAAGCAGCAACATCGGCGTTTAAAAAAACGCCGATGTTTGTAAAAAAGCCTAAAAGTGACGGTTCGAACCGAACTTTTTTTTGGTTCGAATGGCAAAAAGTAAAAGAAAATATAAGTTTGCCCCTTAAAAAACCAGGTTAGTTAATAGATGCAGTCAATATAATTTTGCATTTATACCCAAAAAAAGGGTTTAGTTGTAATGGAAGATAAATTAACAGACTTTGAACGGGCAGAATATTACAAGGAAAAATTAAAGACCCAAATAGGATTTACAGTTATAATGGCTGTCCTTATGTTTGTTTTAGGTTTTGTTGTTTCAAGGGCATTGTATCTCACCATTTGGAAGCCTTGCTAATTTAAAGACTAACCATTGGCAGCAGCAGATCACAGCAACAGGGCTGCAGCTTACCAGGTAAGTATGGTTGTGTTGGTACCGTTAGCAAAGCATTCACCTACCTATCCATCAACCATTGGCAGTAGCAGATCACAGCAACAGGGCTGCAGCTTACCAGGTAAGTATGGTTGTGTTGGTACCGGTGGCAAAGCATTCACCTACCTATCCATCCATCATTGGCAGCAGCAGATCACAGTAACATGCCTGCAGCTTATCAGGTAAGTATGCTTGTGCTGGTCCAGTGGCAAAGCATTCACCTACCTATCCATCCATCATTGGCAGCAACAGATCACAGCAACAGGCCTGCAGCTTACCAGGTATGTATGGTTGTGCTGGATCCGGTGGCAAAGCATTCACCTACCTATCCATCCATTATTGGCAGCAACAGATCACAGCAACAGGCCTGCAGCTTACCAGGTAGGTATGTTTGTGTTGGCACCGGTGGCAAAGCATTCACCTACCTATCCATCCATCATTGGCAGCAACAGATCAAAGCAACAGGCTTACAGCTCACCAGGTAAGTATGGTTGTGTTGGTACCGGTGGCAAAGCATTCACCTACCTATCCATCCATCATTGGCAATAGCAGATCACAGTAACATGCCTGCATCTTACCAGGTAGGTATGCTTGTGCTGGTCCAGTGGCAAAGCATTCACCTACCTATCCATCCATCATTGGCAGCAACAGATCACAGCAACAGGCCTGCAGCTTACCAGGTATGTATGGTTGTGCTGGATCCAGTGGCAAAGCATTCACCTACCTATCCATCCATTATTGGCAGCAACAGATCACAGCAACAGGCCTGCAGCTTACCAGGTATGTATGGTTGTGTAGGTAGCTGTACCCCCACATATACGCCTTGAAAACAGCTTTGGCGTTCGCTGTAACGATATAGTGCGGGTGCGGTTTTTAACTTTGATTTTGATTTTGATTTGAAAATTCCCAAAAAAATTTGTTGATAATCAACAATTTAAGTTAAAAACAGGTGCAAAAGTGCAAATAAAGGCTTCATTGTTTCTTTTTTTAGTCGTAAAAGCTCAAAAAAAGCGATAATTATCGCTTTTTTACCGGCTAATACATTCATTTTGGCGTCCGCAACTAAATTTTATCATAACATCGGGATGTACCTGCATCCCGATGTTATGTTTTTAAGGCAAATTTTTCAATAATCGGCGTTAAAAAAGACGCCAATTACCATAATATTTTAACAGGTGGTGCCAATAAGTACACAAATCTTAACCACCGCATGCCAGTAAAATTCCTAATCATTTGTTCCTGGTAATATTGTTGCACTAGTAAGAGCTACCACCGGCCATAATATTACTACACTTGTCCTTTTTTTGGATTGAAAAACCCGGCAATTTCATGTTACTATAAAGCTCAATAGGCTTTATAAAAAAATATGAGTGTACGTACAGATGTAGTCAATTTGATTGTAAATATTGGAAATGATGCTGCAAAAAGTAAACTAAACGATTTACGCAAAAAAGCGGCTGATCTTACCGGCGAAATGCAGGAATTAAAAAAAGGCACTCAGGCTTATATTGATAAAGGCAAAGAGTTAAGACAGGTAACCAGTGAAATAGATGGCTTAAAAAAGCAAATGGGAATTGCTACACTTTCGCAAAAAGAATTGAATGCAGAACTTCGAAAACTAAGTGCCCTTAAAAGCAGTGTAGCGCCTTTTTCTGCAGAATTTAAAACACTTGATAAGCAGATTAAAGCAGTACAAGAGCGGCTAATTGAAGTAAGAAGCGGAACGCAAGGTTTTAGCAGTGCTTTTGGTAAAATAGGCG
>JANYCA010000195.1 GCA_025360525.1 Chitinophagaceae bacterium
CGATAATGCTGTCCGAGTTCAAATTTACACTGCCATAATAGCGTACGTAACCGTTGCTATTATAAAAGAAAAATTAAAAATCAAACATACCAACTATGAAATTCTACAGGTTTTAAGCATAACGCTACTTAATAAAATCCAGATACAGCAACTGTTTCAGGAAAATTATCTTCAAGATTTCAAAGAACTAAATGCTAAACAGTTGACTCTGTTATGATTACATTAGGACGCTAGTGACATTAATTCTATTATTTTAAATCAGATATATATTAGAAAAATAAACAATACTTAACTGCGGCAGTAATCTGTTGTATACACGCCATCGCCTTGAGATTAAGTGTGACAAAATAAATCGAATCTAAATGCGTTCTATGCATATTGATTTCAGGTTTTTTCTGAAATTAACCCTATACCTATATATAAAATCCGATACCGTGAAAAAATCAATTATTAAGAAATTAGTTATCTTCTTACTATTTTCTATCACTGCCATCTCTTTTAAAGAAAAGCTTTGTAGATGGGTTTTACCGCTAAATACTGTTAATTCCCCGGCTTCTGAAAACAACAACAGAAACATAAAAATACAATTCGCAAAAATTGGGTTTTTCTCTTTGTATACAAGATTTGTAACCCCTATTAATGAACGATCAATTCTAAAGAAAGTGAAGGAAATAGAAGTTATTCCTCTTACATAACAAATTTGACCAATAATAATAAAGGCGATTTTATAAAAATGCCACCTAAGATATCCTAATCCTTATCCCATGAAACGACTACTATTTGTATTCTTCTTATTCATTTGCAGTACAATTCACGCAAAAAACTATTACGTATCGGCTGCAGGAAGTGATATAAACAATGGTACTTCGCCAGCGTCACCCTGGCAAACAATAAATAAAGTAAATAGTTTCTCTTTTGCACTCAACGATAGTATCCTTTTTAAGAGAGGCAGCATTTTTTATGGTGGCATAGTTATTAAGTCGGCAAACTTAAATTTTGGTGCATATGGTATTGGTGCAAAACCAATTATTACCGGACTTTCAACCATTACAGGCTGGGTTAACTTAGGTGGTAATATTTGGGAAGCACCCACCACTGGTGTAAAAGCAGATAACAATCTTGTGTTAAGGGATGGCCGTACAATGCAGGTAGGCAGATACCCCAATCCAAATACAACCGAAGCAGGATATTTAATTTATTCGGGAGCTACAACTTCATCTATTACCGGCCCGGCCCTATCATCAACAACTAACTGGACTGGGGCTGAAGTTGCGATAAGATTGAACAGATGGGAGATTTTAAGAAAAACAGTTACAGCACATTCCGCAGGTGTGGTAAGTTTTGCCGCACATTCATCTACACCTAAATTAAACTATGGATATTTCTTTCAAAGAGATACAAGAACACTTGACCAGGACGGAGAATGGTGGCAAGATGGCATTAACAATAAGCTAAGAATGTATTTTAGTAATAATACCCCATCTGCATACACTATACAAGCGTCCACTGTTGATACACTAATTAGTAATAAATCTGGCTATTATAATAACATTACCGTTAGAAATATTGACTTTATTGGTGCAGGGCAAGTAGCCATAAATCTTTATGGTGGGAGCAATCACCGGGTTACAAATTGCAACGTTACCAATAGTGGTGCAGAGGCTATCACAATATGGTCGGCAGTAAATGTTATTGTTGACAGTTGTTCAACAAAAAATAGTTTAGGTTCTGCAATACAAGTTAGTAATAGTAATAATAACACTTTATCGTCCATAACTAATTGTAGAATAGATAGTACAGCATTGATTGCAGGAATGGAAACGTCCAATGTAAATAATGGAGGAGTGGGGATTTTAAATAGGGGTGGTACTAACATCTTTGTTACAAACAACACTGTTACAAATAGCGGCTATGTTGGCATCGCCTGGTATGGTAATGATGCTTTTGTAAAATATAATTTAGTTGATATTTTTTGTAAAGTGAGGGATGATGGAGCTGGCATTTACACTGCAGAAAGCAGAGACACTTTAACTTATCAAAATAGATTTAATAGAAATATAGTAAGTAATATAGTTCTTCACGGAATTGGACAAGGGTTTGGTACAAGTTCATTAGATAATGAAAGTTCTGTAACAGGTATTTATATTGATGATGGTTCAGCAGATGTTTTATTAGATTCCAATACAATAGCTTATATACCTTCTGGTGCTATTCATGGTAATAATAATAGAAGAATTACGGTAATAAATAATACAACATTTGATGCAAAATTTAGTTATTCATTCCAGCGTTTCAATTTTGGGCAAACAATAACGGGCATGAGGGTTACAAAAAACATTTTTTACCCTTACCGTTTCCAGTATCGAAACCTTGCAAGAGACAAGCCTATTATTACAACCGTACAGGATTTACAAGCAGTAGGAATAATTGATAGTAATTATTATTCTGTACGTACAGGGATAGATACTTCCCTTAAAACAGTTACGCAACTTTACAATGGTACAGGGTACGTTGAACAAAATTTACCATTTAGTTATCTCCCAAACACCATTGGGTTTGAAAAAAAAGCCATCAATATACCCAATACCGGCAGGTTGGAATACAATGCCAGCAACAATCCTAAAGTAATTGCATTTTCCGGATTGAGTAAAAAAGATGTGTTGGGGAATATTTACGATAACGCTGTAACAATACCTGCATGGAGTAGTAAAATATTAATTCCGAACGGATTGGTTGTTGTTCCCAACATAGCACCCGTTGCCAATGCGGGTGCAGGCATAGAAATTACGCTTCCAACAAATATTGCTTCGCTAAATGGTAGTGGTACTGATACAGACGGTGTAGTTACCAGCTACACATGGGCAAAAATAGCCGGGCCCATTGCAGGTACTATTAACTCTCCAAATTCGGCAATGACCTCGGTTAATAGCGTGGTTGAAGGCGTGTACCTTTTTGAGCTTACTGTTCAGGATGATAAAGGCGCTATCAATAAGGATACGGTAAAACTAATTGTAAATGCAGCGGTAAATCAGCCACCGGTAGCCGATGCAGGAGCAGATCAAATAATAGACCTGCCTATAGACACCACTACACTAACCGGAACCGGAATTGATTTTGATGGAACGATATCCAGTTATTCCTGGGTTAAAATAAGCGGCCCCAATGGGGGATTGCTTCTTTCGCCTAATTCCTCCTCAACAGTAATTAATAATTTGGAAGTAGGTGAATATCTGTATGAGTTAAATGCTACGGATAATAATGGAGCTAAAAATGCAGATACCATCTTAATAAGAGTTGAAGCTACAATTAACCAACCACCTGCAGCCGATGCTGGGTTAAACCAGGTAATCGTTTTACCTACAAACAGCACCTTATTAAAAGGAACAGGCACCGATGCGGACGGCTTGGTTGCCAGTTATAGCTGGGTAAAGATTTCCGGGCCTTCTTTGGGTGTAATTGTGTCACCAGGTAAAGACTCTACAACCATCAGTAACCTGGAACAGGGTACTTATATATTTGAATTAACTGTAACAGATAATCATGGAGCTATTGCATCTGATATTGTTCAGGTAACTGTAAATACCGCCAATAGTCAGGCACCGCCATTAGCCAATGCCGGAACGGACCAGTTAATAAATTTACCTATTGACAGCACACTATTAACTGGTTTAGGAACAGATATGGATGGCACAGTGACCAGCTACAAGTGGGTGAAAATTTCCGGACCTGCTTTGGGTAGTATTAACTCGCCAAATACAGCTACAACAACTATTGTTGGCTTGGTGCAAGGCATCTACCAATATCGACTAACGGTAACAGATAATGCAGGTGCAAACGCAAAGGATACAGTAACAGTTACGGTAATTGCAGCGCCAAACCAGCGTCCTGTAGCAAGCGCAGGTACAGATATTTCTATAACCTTGCCAACAAACAGCACATCCATAGCAGGTGCAGGTTCGGATGCTGATGGCACAATTTTCAGCTATGATTGGGTTAAAATAGCAGGGCCTGTTGAAGGCATAATTTCGTCACCCAATTCAGCTTACACTTCTGTTTATAACCTGGTGCAGGGAGTGTATAAATTTGAACTAACTGTTAAGGATGATAAAGGTTTGTATTCCAAAGATACAGTTGAGATAACAGTAAATGCTGGCGTAAACCAGGTGCCGGAGGCAGATGCAGGAACGGACCAAATTATTGAACTGCCCATCGATACAACCATTTTAACAGGCAGCGGAATTGATTTTGACGGTACAATAGCGAGTTATTCCTGGGCTAAAATATCAGGACCTGATGGCGTAACTATTTTATCACCTGATTCCGCTTCTACTGTAATAAATAATTTGGTAGCTGGGATATTTCATTTTGAATTAACTGTTACCGATAATAATGGCGCAATCATAACCGATACAATTCAGGTAACAATTAATGAGGCAGCTAAACAGGCGCCGGTAGCCGATGCCGGAACAAATCAATTAATCACCCTGCCTGTTAACAGTGTTACCTTATCGGGTAGCGGAACAGATGCGGACGGAACTATAGTTAGTTATAGTTGGACAAAAGTATCTGGGCCTGCCGCAGAAGTTTTGGTGTCACCCAATGCCTCGTCTACAGAAGCAAACACCCTGGCACTAGGAGTTTATAAATTTGTATTGACCGTAATTGATAATGACGGATTAGCATCAACTGATACAACAACAGTAACGGTGGCTGAAAACAATGCACAAAACAAAGCTCCCGTTGCCAATGCAGGAACCAAAATAGTGATTTCTCTTCCAGTCAACAGTGCCACCTTAACCGGCAGTGGTACAGATTCAGACGGCTTTATTACTGATTTTTTCTGGAAAAAGATATCGGGTCCAACGCAGGTAGTAATTGAAAGTCCGAATAGTAAAATTACTGCTATCAATAATTTGGTACAAGGAAACTATAAGTTTGAATTAACGGTAACAGATAACAATGGAGCAATTTCTAAAGATATTGTACAGGTAACAGTAAACTCAGGCCAAAATCAGTTACCCACTGCAAATGCAGGCCAGGATCAGGTTATTTTGTTACCAACAAACACTGCCTCCTTAAAAGGCATTGCAACCGATGCTGACGGTACAATTACCAGTTATAAATGGTTAAAGATATCTGGAAACGCTGCGGGCGTAATTGGTTCATCTAATGCAGCTACTACCACTATAAGTAATTTGGTGCAAGGTGTAAATCAATACCAGCTGTCTGTAACTGATGATAAGGGTGCTGTAGCAAAAGATACGGTAAAGATAACTGTGAACGCACCGCCGAACAAGGCGCCGGTAGCAAGTGCCGGGGCAGATAAAATAATAACGCTACCAACCAGTAGTATTACTTTAAACGGAACCGGAACCGATGCTGATGGAACAATTGCCATCTTTGCATGGGAAAAAATTCTGGGGCCGGTTTCAGTAACAATTGCCTCTCCAAATTCACCGACCACTTCAGTCTTCAACCTTCAGGAGGGAGTTTATCAATTTGTGTTGACAGTTACCGATAACAATGGTGCATTTTATAAAGACACGGTTAAAGTTACCGTGCATACGGCACCCAATCAGATTCCAATAGCAGATGCAGGATTGAACCAAATAATTACACTGCCATTGAATACGATTAATTTAATTGGCAGTGGCACAGATGCTGACGGCACAATTACAAGTTATGCGTGGGCTAAAATTACTGGGCCTGTTCAAGGAACGATCGCTTCGCAAAGTACGTCAACCACCCAGGTAAATGGTCTTGAACAAGGTGTATATGAATTTGAATTGACTATTAAAGATAACCTTAATGCTATCGCAAAAGATACTATAAAAGTTACTGTTAACCCTGCGCCCAATCAAGCGCCCGTGGCAGAAGCTGGGTTAAACAAAGTAATAACATTACCGGTAAATAATTCAACCTTATCAGGTACAGGAACGGATCAGGATGGCACAATAGCTTCTTATTTGTGGAAACAAATTGCCGGGCCATTATCAGGAACAATTGTGTCACCCAACAATTCCAACACAATCATTAATAATTTAATTCAGGGTATTTATCGGTATGAATTAACAGTGACGGACAATAAAGGCGCTACTTCAACAGACATTGTACAAGTAACAGTAAACGCTACTATCAATATTATGCCAATAGCTATTGCCGGAGCCGATAAAATAATAACACTTCCTGCCAATAATATTAGCTTAACTGGTAGCGGAACAGACGCAGATGGAACAATTACTGGTTATAAATGGATGAAGATATCCGGCGCTGCTTCAGGCAGCATTACTTCACCCAATGCAAATAATACCACCATTACAAATCTTGTACAAGGCGTTTATCTATTTCAATTAACTGTAACTGATAATAGTGGAGCATCTTCAAAAGATACCATAAAAGTTACAGTAAATCCAGCGCCGAATCAGCCACCATTATTGAATGCGGGTATAGATAGAATAATTACTTTGCCGACTAATTTCCTTACGTTAACAGGAACGGGAACAGATGCGGATGGTACCATTTCCAGCTATGCCTGGGCTAACATTTCAGGCCCTGCAACAGGATCTATTAATTCACCCAATTCCAGCAACACAGCAGTAACCAATTTGGTACAAGGGGTATATCAATTCCAATTAACTGTAACTGATAATAATGGAGCTACTTCAAAAGATACAGTAAAAATTACAGTTAATAAAGCACCCAATAAATTACCGGTATCTAATGCAGATACTAATCAAATAATTACTTTACCTGTTAATTATGTTACTTTAACAGGTACAGGAACGGATGCGGATGGCACAATTTCCAGCTATACCTGGACTAGGGTTTCCGGTCCTGCAGCAGGAACTATTGTATCCCAAAATTCTGGGACAACTGAAATAAATAATTTAGTACCTGGTGTTTATCAATATGAATTAGCGGTAAAAGATAATGAAGGAGCTATTGGAAAAGATACTGTATTGGTTACTGTAAATGATGCGATACCTGTAAATAAACTACCTATTGCAGATGCGGGTGCTGATATAAATGTAGTGATCCCAATAAATAAAACTATACTAACAGGTAAAGGGACAGATGCAGATGGTACAATCGCTGCCTATAATTGGCGAGTAATAGACGGGCCTTTGAATTATATTCTATCCAGCCCCGACCAAGCAGAAACCAAAATAGAAAACCTTCTTCCCGGGGTTTATGAAATTGAATTCGCCGTTTCTGATAATACGGGCGACATAGTAAAGGATACAATGCAATTAACTGTATCAAGCCCAAGACTCACCAATAATACCTATACCACTAACGAATTTAAAGTGTATCCTAACCCTGTTTATGATATAGCAAATATCAGCATTACTACTATTAATGCTAACACTAAAATCTATCTATCTTTACTGGATGTTAGCGGAAAACTGGTTGTTAATAAAGAGTTTGTTACCGCAGAAATTGAAACCCTTTTAAAAGTTGATATGTCAAATTTCAGTAACGGATATTATATACTTGTATTGAAATTTGATGATGGACGAACGATTAGCACAAAAGTTATGAAAAATGGTAATAAATAATATCAGAAACATAACCATAAACGCTTCCGAATTAGGCAAAATTTTTGTACTATGTTTACATTTTAACGATTAATGCATCCCATATTATCCCATTTTTTCAAATCTCAAACAAAATGGCAAAAGCTGTTTACTTATGTGTTCGAAATCACGACCATGTATTTCAAATAAAAAAGAAAGTTGAAGTTGCAACAAAAAGATTAGTACCAGATAACCTACCCGAAGCATCTTGCAAAATAGTACAAACCGGAAATATAATTTATGGTATTGCTAATTACTCTCACGTTATAGCCGAGCATAATGGAAGTATTTGCATGGGAATAGCATATCCTGAGCAAAAAAACTGGTGGACACCATTGGGTGCATATCCTGATGGTTCCTTTGCCATTTTCAGAAGCGATGAAAATTTTGTGGAAGCTGTCACAGACACCACCGGATCCAGAACAATATGGTATTATAAAGATGATACAATTTTTATTTGCAGCACTTCCCAAAGGGCCATTATTACCGTATTGGGTAAATTTAATTTTGACAAACGTACTTTACCCTGGATGCTTTCTTCAGGTTCGTTAGGGCCAACCTTATCGTGGTGTAAAAACCTTTCAAGAATGGAGCCGCAAGCCTCACTTTTACTAAACAGAGAAAGTTGGGAGCTAACTAAAAAAAGTGAACCCGTTGTTTTTTCAGCAGTTAATATCGCCCCTAAGAAACACTATCAAAACCTAAAAGAAACACTAATTAATTCTTTTAATGATTTTAAATTCGATACATCTAAATGGGTTTTACCCCTATCCGGAGGCTACGATAGCAGGGCGATTGCCTGTTTATTAAAGGCATCTGGAAAAAACCTGGCACAGATAGATTCGGTTACCTGGGGATTAAAAGAATCGCTTAATAACAAAAACAATGATGCTTATGTAGCTACACTCGTTGCAAAAGAACTGGGTATGCCGCATGAATATTTAGCTACTGATAAAAAAGAAGTAAGCATTGAGACTGTTTTTAATCGGTTTGTTTTAAATAGCGAAGGCAGGGTTGATCATATTGAAGGCTATACAGATGGCTTTAATTTATGGAAAATTTTATTTGATAATAAGAAACTGGGAATAATGCGTGGGGATGAGAGCTTTGGCTGGGGAAAAGTAACAGATGCCAAAAGGGTTAGGCGTATGATTGGCCTCACACTTTGTAAAGATTTTAGTAACCTGGAGAATTACGAATCGTATGGATTTGAAAAACAGGAATTGCCGGATTATCTTCAACTGCGAAACGGCGAAACCCCACAAATGCTGATAGATCGCTACTATGTGTCGTTCAGGATCCCTACTATTATGGCAGGCCTAAACGATCTTAAGCTTTCTTATGTTGAAGTAGTAAACCCTTTGCTATCCAGGCAAATACTACTGCAGATGCGAAGCATACCTGACCATTTACGTATTGATAGGAAAGCGTTTATAGAAGCAATGAAAGATCTTGTTCCCGATATAAGATATGCTACTGAAGATGCAACCCACCTTAAAGGAAATGTATTTAAAACACCTGAAGCTATTGCATTAATGAAACAAGAATTAAATGCTGATTATATGAAAGAGATTTTTCCGGAAGCATTTATCAAAAAAGTGCTGGATAAATTACAGCAACCCGAAGGAGTAAAAAAGTCTGGCGGGCTTAAAAATAAATTAAGAATAATAATAAGACTATGTTTTCCGTCTCGTTTAAAAGAATCATTGTATAACCTAATGGGAAAGCCCATTGAAGACAATAGCACCCTTGCCTTTAGAATTTATTTAACTGGTAGAATATATAAACAACTCACCCAAGACGCTGCTATATCGGTAGAATAACCTCCTGTTTGGAGCAAATATTGGTGTTAAAAATGATATTCAAGACAATATTTAACCTTCTATTAAATACCCAATTGGTTTAAACGAATAATTATTAGACATTTCTGCCGAACAAGCCGTAAGCCCTACTATCAAATCCATTTTAGCTTCTATTACAACATAATCACCGGCTTTGCTTTTGGGTGGCAGCACATCCACTTTTCCTGAATTTCCATCTACAGTAACATTCATAAATATATTAAAACTGATAGGGATGTCATCCGGCTCAATTCCATATTCCTTTAAAGCGGCGCATAGATTACCAAAGCAACCCCGGTGGGGTTCTGTATGGCCATAAATAATGCGGAAGGTATCTGCACTGCAGGGAGTTAGTAAAAAATCGTGTCTACCTACGGTATCTTCTATAATTTCAAACATCACGTTGCTTCGGTTTGAATAAAATGGATGACCCTTGGTAAGAAAGATGGTTTCTGCATAATCTATTGTTCTTCCGGAAGAAAGATACTCCCGTTTGTCTTCAAGATTATAACAAATAAAATCTGAAACCTGTTCGCCTTGAATATCTGTTACTATAAGCCTTTGTCCTTTTGTTAAGATAAAAGAAACTCCGCTACGTGGTGGAATGATTTTCATTTGATAATTGATGATTATTGATTTTTAAAGGGCACTGCCAGGACTTATCATATTTTCTGCCACTGTATTGAAAAACTTCCGAAGACTGTCCAAAATCCTGCAGCATCGGGTTAACTGATCCTGAATAAATAGTATCCCTTTGCCTAACGATTTTTTTCATTTTATCGTATCGATTAGTGCTTCTTAAATCAACAAACTGCTGGTGTGGGTTAAATACCATTGCAGGATACTTAAAGCGACGTGCTTCTCTATTGCTAGCAGGATGGAGGCCAATAATATAAAACCCTTCTTCTTTAATACTAAAACTAAAGTCCTTTGATCGGGGGTCGCTACTTACTCTTTTATCATAGGGATACTGTTGGGCATCAATATTTGCAAAAGATTGTAGCCGTTGCCACAATAATTGATCAAACATTTGCTCGTTAAAAATATCAGGTCCCTTAAATATCAAAACAGCGCTGTGAAATAAATCTGTTGAGTTTCTGAATTCATCTACAAACGAATACATGAAATCAATTATTGAACTGTCATCTTTTGGACAAGCCATATGGTCGGCAACAAAAACACGGATATGATCTCTGCTTAAGGCAGCCTTTGCAGCAACACAGGGAAATTCCTTGTTGGCAAGAAAGGTAAAATAGTCTTGTTCACAATCGTTAATAGCAAGCATTACGTAAAATTTTTAAGATTAATAATAAGCCAACAGGCTGATTCATAATCTTTCAACGGATATAATTCTGGGATTTATTAAATGAATTTAAATCAATGGAGGATATTGGTTTTCTAGGCCTTAATTCTACAAGAGGATATTTAAGTTTTAGGGTTTGGAGTTTTAAAGGATATTTCTGCTTCTTTAACACCTCCAACGCAAGGCAAACATATGTTATATCGTATAATTTTAAAAAAAATTATACGGGTTTTTTAAAAAATGAGAAAATTTCTAAACAAATTATGTGCCAATTAGAATTTATTTAAATTAACCGGGGAGAAACCCAAAAAATTTGGAGAATTTTAAAATAACAAATAAGAGGCAGGTATATTCGGTGTAAAATAAGAATACTTCTAGGCTTATTAAAAAAACAAAGCAAAAATTGTCACCAAAATTACCTGCACAACCTTATGAGATATATAAAATAAGAAAAGTTAGAAAAGTTAGAGCAAAAGGCAACATCTAAATCATTCGAAATACAATAAATATGTATGCAAATGTTGTTGGCTTTTTATAGTTGTCGCCTTAAGCCAGCCTTTATTTGTTAGGGTGCATGTAAATTGTTTAAAAAAATAAAGCAAAAAATTATAAATTTTAACAAATTCGGCATTATATTTGTCGAGTACCAAAACAATTCTTCTACCCTGTTGTGAAATTATTTCCCCAAAAAATTCTTTTAGTAATCGTATTCCCCTAATCAGAAAATCACTTATTGAAAGATAATTGCATGTTATAAAATATGCAAGCTCTTATTTTATGATGAAATATTAAGAAGTTTTATGAAACTAAAAGGAAGGGCTATATCTGAAAATAAATTATCGTTCAAGTGTATTTTAATATTTTTGATGCTGATATCTACTAATGCTCAGGCAAAAAATTATTATATTTCTTCTAGTGGTAATAATTCCAATGATGGTTTAACTGAAACTACAGCTTGGCAAACTATTGCTAAAGTAAACAGCTTTGTATTTGCTTGGGGTGATTTTATTCTATTTAAAAGAGGAGATACTTTTTATGGAAGCATAGTTGTTAGCAGAAGCAATCTAAATTTTGGTGCATATGGTACTGGTGCAAAACCCGTCATTACCGGACTTTCGACGGTGACAGGTTGGGTTAACTTAGGCGGTAATATTTGGGAAGCCCCTGTTACCAATGTGCCAATTGGGGTTAATTTAGTTTTGCGGGATGGAACATTACAACAAATAGGAAGATACCCTAATACTGATGCAACAAACGGCGGGTATCTTACTTATACCGCCGCAAGTACTACATCGATTACTGGACCTGCCCTCTCGACAACAACCAACTGGACTGGAGCAGAGGTTGCCATAAGGCTTAATCGCTGGGATATTAGAAGACAAATTGTTACATCACACTCAGGCGGAGTAATTTCTTTTGCAAGTAACAGCGAAATACCCAGGTTGAATTATGGCTATTTTTTTCAACGTGATGCAAGAACATTGGATAAAGATGGTGAATGGTGGCACGATGAAAAAGGAAGCAAATTAAGAATGTACTTTGGCAACAACAATCCTGGCTTGTACAATATACAAATTGCCACTATAGATACTTTGGTTAAAAGTAAATACTTTAATAGTTTAACAATAATAGACCTGGCATTTTATGGCTCAGGTAAAAGAGCAATTTGGACAAATGGTGGAACCGGAGTTACCATCAAAAATTGTGATGTAATCAATAGCGGGGCCGAAGCTATTACCTGTTTATTTTCTCTTAATGTTACCGTAGATAACTGCACCACAACAAATAGCTTGGGTTCGGGCATAAGGATATTAAATAATGATAGTACAGTTTCTAATGTATTAGTGAAAAACTGTACAACGACAAATAATGCATATATAGTCGGCATGGAAACCAGTGGTAATCATAATTCCGGTGCCGGCATTGCCTGCGAAAAGGGTGATGGAATAACCATACAAAATAACACTGTTATTAATTGTGGCTATATCGGGATATCATGGCAGGGCGACAACGTTAGTATAAGAAATAATTTTATTAATACTTTTTGCACACTGAGAGACGATGGGGGCGGCATATACTCTGTGGAAAATGCCGGAAGTATTTTACCTACCCGTACAAATAGAAAAATAGTAGGAAATATAATGATGAATGGCTGGGGTAACAACAGCGGAACCAATAACCCTAAAGGTAGCAGCGCAAAAGGGCTATATTTCGATTTAGGAACAAGATCTGTTTCAGCAGATTCAAATACAGTTATAAATATAGTCGGTGGCGGATTTCATGGTAATAATAATGCTAGTCTCACTATAACAAACAACGTGTTTTTTAATACAAATGGCTTTTCGTCACAAAGATTTGCTGATGCTGCGCCTATAAGGAACATGAATATAAAGAAAAATATTATGTACCCCTATAGGTTTGAGTACAGAAACCTGGGTATCAATTCACCAACTATTACAAAAGAAGCTGATATACTTGCGATGGGTTTACTAGACAGCAATTACTATTCTTTAAGAAACGGGATAGATACTTCGCTATTAACTGTTACAACCAAAGCTGATGGTACCGGGTACCAAGAAGGGTCTTTTGGATTTTCTAATTTAACCGGAACAATTGGAGTCGAAAAAAATTCAATAAATGTAGTTAATAACGGAACAATAGAATATAATGCTAGTAATGCCCCCATAATTGTTCAATTTTCAGGATTAAGTAAAAGGGATGTGTTCGGAAACGTATACAACAATTCTGTTACTATACCTGCATGGAGAAGTATGGTGCTTATTCCCAATGGAACAATTACCCCAAATAAAGCCCCAATTGTAAATGCTGGTGTCGACAAAACCATCATTTTACCGACGAATAGTTCTACTTTATCCGCAACAGCTACTGATGCCGATGGTACAATTTTAAGTTATGCCTGGGTTAAAGTTTCGGGGCCTTCCAGTGCAACTATTGCCTCACCCACAGCTGCAGGTACAGCAATAAATAATTTAGTACAAGGTATTTATAAATTTGAATTAACAGTTACAGATAATAATGGAGCTACTGGAAAAGATACAGTTCAAATAACGGTAAATCTAGCTGGCAACCAAATTCCTATAGCAAATGCCGGATCAGACAAAACTATTGCTTTGCCTACGAACAACACAACACTAACAGGAACGGGAGCAGATACTGACGGAACTATTTCAAGTTATGCGTGGGCTAAAATAGCAGGACCTTCCTCCGGAACTATTACATCACCTACTGTTGCAAGTACTACAATAACTAGTTTGGTACAAGGTATTTATCAATTTGAATTAAAAGTGATAGATAATGGCGGAGCTACTGGAAAAGACACAGTTCAAATAACCGTAAATCTAACTGGCAA
>JANYCA010000197.1 GCA_025360525.1 Chitinophagaceae bacterium
TTTTACGAAAATGCTCCGTCTGGTCTCTGCACCAACGGGAATTACGAAGAACCCCAATGCCGTTGGTCGGAGACCAGACGGCGGCGTTCACCAATGCAAACGTTGGCTCTATACAGGCGCAGGAGTCTGTTCTGTGCGTCCTTGTTACACATCCCAAACAGGCGCAGGCCTCCGTCCTGTGTGGCCTTGTTACTAATCTCCGTAAGTAACGGATATTCAAAATAAAAATTAGTTCAGCAGCACACTTATGTGAAGCAATTTCATTTGGTATTCGCAAGTGTTTACACACTTTCAGAAAAGCGTAAACACTCTGCCACAAGCGCAGCCCCCACCTTGTTTGAATGAATCGTAGAACAAACCCCGTTGCAGAAACATCATTCAACTAAAAGCTGTAGTAACAAGGTGACACAGGACAGAGTCCTGCGCCTGAATGAATCCTGCTCCTGAATGCGCCTGAATGAAATTTGCGTGCGCCCGTTAATTCAAATGCCGGCTGATGGCATCTACCAACCCACCTGTTTTTTTATCGCCACTCAGCTCCCAAAACATGATGCCGCCTAATTTTTTCTGCCGTACAAATTTGGCCTTGGCTTTAATGGATCGTTCATCATCAAAAGTGGCAAATAACTGCTGCGCAGGACTATAGCGGTAAGGTGCCTGCGCCTTTTTATCCCAGTGATAATTAAAGCCGGCACTGTCTGTAAAAAAGTTATCGAATTGCTTGTAATCTACGCCCTGCTTAAATTTACCGGGCTGGTACAATCCCTTGTTTATGGGCGGCACCTGCTCCCACACCCTTGCATAAAATGCGGCGCCAATTACTAACTGCGCCGGCTTTGCCTTGTGCTGCAACAGCCAGTTTACACACCTGTTGGTGGACTGCTGCCCGGGGATGTAGTCGTTCAACAGTGTATGGTGACCGGTAACGGTGGCGTAGCCGCTCACCAGGTCGTAGGTCATGAGGTTTACAAAATCTACCTGCGGCAAAACTGCATCCCAGTCGATAGAATTTTCAAGATATTTATCAAAGCCACCGGCTGCAAAACTCAGCAGGTAATCGTTGCCCATTTTAGTCCTCAGCACTTTTACCAGTTCGGTAAAATTGCTGCGGTCGCTGCTGTCGTATGCATGGCCGGGATAGCCTTCTATAGCCGGATATTCCCAGTCGAGATCGAGGCCATCAATTTGGTATTCTCTAAAAAGATCTACCGTAGTTTGTGCAAAGGTATTGCGGTGCTCCGACGACGCAAACAAAGCGGAGCATGGCTCGCAGCCGCCCCAGCCGCCAAGGGATACCATCACTTTTAATTGTGGGTATGTTTTTTTAAGTTCTACCAGTTGCATTAGGTTACTGCGCTGCTGATCGCTTCCAAAGGCGAGCGTATCGTTTTTCAGATGCAAAAAGCTGTAAATGATGTGGGTTAATTTTTCTATCGGGTACTGTTTAATGCTATCTGCATTGCCGGTACAATAGGCAATTACTTTGTAGGGCTGTGGCTGTGCTGTTGCTAACAATTGCCAGCAAAACATACCGGCGAGTAAAAGTTTTTTCATCCAATAAAGTTAGGGGAATGTGGTATAACAAAATCAGGCTGGCGTCTCAATGCCGTTGGTCGGAGACCAGACCGTGGCAAACTCCCACGGAGGCGCAGCTTTATGCTGAAGTAATAATAATTCCACCAAATGTTAGCGGAGGATTGTTCAAATATTTTTTGACCTTGAGAGTGAATTTAGTCAACTCTTCATAGCTGTTAATATTAGCTGATAAAACAAATACGGCGATCGTGTATTTTGAGAAATTTTGTTGATGTTGTAAGTTTTTGTCGAAAGTTAAAAGAGCGTCAAAATTATTCTCCATTAAAAGCTTTAAAAGGTCGCCATTTTTTATACCATTCCACCTTTTGTCACGGACTGTATAAATTTCATGTTCAGGGAAATCAAGTTTGAGACGCTTAGGTAAGTTTTCATCAAGCAACAGCCTCATAAAGTTGGTCCAGGTTTTTTGAATTGATTAATTTGTTAGCCAAATCTAATAATGCGATTGCCTGTTCCTTAGTTACTGTTGGGAAATCTTCCAAAAAGGCGTCTAAAGATATGCCCGCTTCAAGATGATCAAATAAAGATTCAACAGGTACACGAGTACCTTTAAAAACAGTCTGTCCTCCTAGTATATCGATATCATTTGTTATAAGCTCCCTGATGTCCATACATTAAAATTACGAAAAATTTTCAATGAAGCCGGAGTGGGCGTATTTTAAATTGTTGGTAAATGAATGGCGGCAATTTAAAATGCCCCCTTCGATGCCCTTGAAAAAAAGTCAACCCAACGTCGGCAGGCGCACCTTACAAATGTGATAAAATAATTCCGGCAGCTACCGCTGCATTCAACGATTCTGCGGCACCGGTTTTTGGGATGTTGATTTTTTGTGTGGCCAGTTGCATCACTTCTTCGCTGATGCCTTTTGATTCGTTGCCAATAACCAATATAGCTTCCTTTGTACCCTTAATGGTTTGTACATTTTGCCCGTTGAGTGCTGCTGCATAAACTGGGATGTTTTTATATTGCTGCAGCCACTCTGCCAGGTTGCAGTACAAAATGTTTAACCTTCCTAGGCTACCCATGGTACCCTGCACTACTTTTGGGTTATACATATCTGCACAATGCTGCGAACAAATAATGCCTTCAATACCAAACCAGTCTGCAATGCGGATAATGGTTCCCAAATTACCTGGGTCCTGCAACTGGTCTAATACCAGGGTAATTTTTGCAACGGGCGAGTAGGTAGCAGGCACTTGTTTTGAAAACACCGCCAGCACCTGGTTGGGTGTGCTGAGGAGGGATATTTTTTCGAGTTCAAAATCGGAAACAATCTGCAGGGGACCGCTAAAATATTTACGGATGAGTGGCTCCTGTTGGCGCATCCATGCATCCATCGCAAATATTTGCTTACAGGCAAAATGGCCGCCTTGTAATAATTCCAAAACACATTTACTACCTTCGGCAATAAATGTGCTGCCTTCATCCCGGTATTTTTTGTGGTGTAGAGATTGGATATATTTGGTATTTGATTTGCTAAGCATTTGCTGACAGTTTAATTATGCGTTTATTATCTTCCCGAAAAAAAGGCAGCCTCAAAAATACAGCCTGTTTACTGATATATGTGCTACTGCTTAGCAGTTGCAGCCAGGTAAAAAATATCTTTACATACCCTAAAAAAAATCAATACCCGGTAAACAAGCCATTTTTATTTGAAACCAGCATTAAATTAAAGGGTGGAAAATTTAATTCAGATGAAAGAAGCAACCTGCTGCAGCGGCTGTACACACAGTTGGACGACAGCTCCAGGGTAGTAATAAATGATAAGTTTTTTATTTTTCACCCGGTGATGCATCCACCGGTGTATGATACCAGCTACAGCAATCGATCGGCTACTAACCTGAAAAACTTTTTTTTACACCTGGGGTATTACCGAACAATTGCTTCCTACACGAATGATACCAGCACCAGGAAATACCTGAAATATTCTTTCCCTTTTAAATTTAAAAGAGAGTTACAAAAACGGGTTACCGTAAAATATAACGTGGCCGCTGGTGTGCCCACCCTTGTTGATACCTTTAGCTACCGGCTGCAAAATGCTGCATTGCAGCAACTGGCCCTGCAATCTGCTAAAAAGGCGTACATCGTACAATCGAAACCCATTACAAAAACAGATGTGCTGAGTGAAATAAGCAGGCTTACAGATACCTTCCGCAACAATGGCTATTATAAATTTACCACCGAAAACCTGATTGTAAGAGGCGATTCCAGTATAGCATCACTCACCAATATATCAGACGATCCCGTAGAAAACATCCGCTTACTGGCCGAAGCCAGTGAAAAAATAAATAAACCCACCATTAAGCTCGGCATGTTTTTAAACCCGGCTGCAGATAGCAACGGTTTAAAACTTTACTACATCAACAACATATACATCTACCCCGATTACACATCTATAGATGCACTGGGTGCAACCACTTTTAATGAGCAAAAAGATTCGTTGGGCAATATCATCCGTTATCATAACGAGATTATTAGAAAGGACATATTACTGCGGTTTAATACCTTAAAAAAAGGCGACTTGTACCACCGGGATGATTATGCCAAAACCATTAATAATTTTAGCCGGCTGGGCGTGTGGCAAAATATAAATGTGCAGCTAAAAGAAATCAGCAGCGGCCTGCTGGATGTAATTGTGCAATTGATACCCTCAAAAAAATATGGACTTGAAACCAACATTGAAGTAAGCTATTCTACCAATTCCACCAACAATAGTTTCAGCCTGGGTAATACGGGCAATGTACTGGGTATTTCCGGCAACGTAAGTTTGCAAAACAGGAATGTGTGGCAGCGTGCCGTTAAAATGACGCATGCCTTTCGTGCCGGTGTGGAGCTCAACCTTAATGCGCCTTCCGGAACAGGGCAATTAATAAACACCAGTGAAATAAGTTATATCAACACTATTTCTGTCCCATCAACACCAGCCTTTATTAACAAATTAATTAACCGAAAAAAAAGGCTTGCTTCCCAGCAAACTTTTTTTAGTACCAGTGTTGCTAAAACAGACCGCATCGGGCTTTTTAAATTAAACACCCTGGCGTTTTCGGTGGGCTTTGAGTATATGAATAAAAAAAATCAGCGGTTTACTTTTAAGCCTTTGAACGTTGAATACACAAACTTGTACAATCGTTCGAAAGATTTTGATTTGTTACTCGAAAAAAATCCTTTTCTCCGGTATTCATTTAATACCGCCCTGGTACTGGGGTATAGTTTTGGTTTTACAGAGTCGCATTTTAGCAAAAGAAACAACAATAAAATAATTACCACCAAAATTAATGCTGAGCAATCCGGCACCCTGTTTCCTTTCATTCCGCTGGGTAACGTATCTTTTTTAAAAAAAGATCTTCGGCAATTTGTAAAGTTAGATATTGAAAGAACCACCACTTTCAATTACGCAAAATCATCCGTTGCCCTCCGGTATTTTGCGGGCTTTGGTGCACCCATCGGGAGCAGTGATACTACCCTGCCCTTTTTTAAGCAATATTTTGTTGGTGGGCCCAATAGCATGCGGGCATGGCCTATCCGTGGATTGGGACCCGGATCTAAAGCATTGTCGGCCTACAACAGTCCAACATTTGTAGATCGTACCGGGGACATCCGTGTGGAAGCCAACCTGGAATACAGGCGAACGCTCTTCCAGATAATTCCTAATTCGCTGGCGCTTAAATGGGCTGTTTTTGTAGATGTTGGTAATATCTGGAATGCACGCAACACGGCACCCAGCCTTGCCTACGACAGTGCCCAGTTTAAATGGAGCCTCAACCGATTTTACAAGGAACTGGGCGTTGCAGGAGGGTTTGGCCTTAGGTTCGATTTTAATTATGTATTGTTACGATTGGATTTTGGACTAAGGTTTAAGCGTCCCGAACTAAGTGCAAACGATGGTTGGAAAGCACCCAATATTAGTTTTGATGAAATATTTAGCAAGCTTTTTAAAAAGGATGATGAATATCGCAAGTGGCGATACCAAAATTTTAATTTTTCCATTGGGTTAAGTTACCCGTTTTAGCTACATACTTTTAAATTACCGGGAGCAGTACACTGTTTTTTTAAAAGATTTTTTTATACTTGAATATTGTTACAATATTTGCAGTCTTCAATTATCAGCATATGAAATTTTAGTGCAGCACCTGCAATAAACAATTGCGAACTTTTTTCCCCAGTTGTAGCGTGTGAATAAATGCGTTATTTAATAATTTCATTGAGGCATCAGCCGTCATTCTTTCCATTAAAATTTACAAATTTCAAATCATGTCATCCATTACTATATCATCCGTAGTTTCAATAATACGGCAATCGCTTAAGGGCGAGCCACAGGATTATACCAGCGGCAGTATTCGTAAATCCATTCTATTATTGGCCATCCCCATGACGCTTGAAATGTGCATGGAAAGTGTGTTTGCCGTAGTAGATATCTTTTTTGTAAGCCACCTTGGTAAGCATGCCACTTCTACAGTTGGACTAACAGAATCTGTAATTACCATCGTTTATTCTCTTGCCATTGGCATCAGCATGGCAGCTACTGCAATGGTAGCAAGGCGGGTGGGAGAAAAGGACAACAAAGCTGCCGCTAAAGCCGGCATGCAGTCAATTTTAATTGCATTGTTGGTAACAATCCTCATAAGCGTGCCGGGCGCAATTTACCCAGAAAAAATATTACAGTTTATGGGTGCCGAAAAAGCCGCTATAGAAACAGGACAAGGCTACACCCGAATCATTATGGGAGGCAGCATTGTAATAATGCTGTTGTTTTTAATTAATGGAATTTTTAGAGGTGCCGGTGATGCTATGATGGCAATGAAAAGCCTGTGGCTGGCCAATATCTGTAACATCATTTTATGTCCTTTACTGATAAGAGGACTGGGACCAATTCCTGCATTTGGCATTGAAGGTGCCGCGATGGCAACAACGATTGGCAGGGGTATTGGCGTAGCTTACCAGCTCTTTCATTTATTCAATGGCAAACGACTGGTAAAATTTACATTGAAACAGCTTACTCCAGACCCTGCTATAATGCGATCGATTATTAAAATTGCATGGCCGGCAACTTTACAGTTTTTAATTGGTTCCGGCAGTTGGATTGTGTTGGCAATACTGGTGGTAAAAACAGGACACAGCGATGCATCGGCAGGGTACCAGATCGCTATCCGAGTTGTAATGTTTTTTATTTTACCTGCCTGGGGCCTCAGCAATGCTGCTGCTACTTTGGTAGGGCAAAACCTGGGCGCAAGACAACCCGAAAGGGCCATGACATCCGTAATACAAACTGCCAAATACAATGCGATTTTTATGGCCACTGTGTCCATTTTATTCCTGGCCTTTGCACCGGTAATTATTGATTGGTTTACAACAGACGCAGCAGTTGCCGTTCATGCAATTCTTGCAGTGCGTATTATTAGCTGCGGCTACATTTTTTATGGCATCGGTATGGTGTTGGCCAATGCATTTAATGGCGCCGGCGATACAAGTACCCCAACCATTGTTAACTTATTTGGATTTTGGTTTTTTCAAATACCACTGGCGTATATATTATCGGTATCGCTGCAGATGGGCCCAACGGGTGTTTTTATTGCAATACCGGTAGCAGAAACTGCCAATACAATTGCCTACTGGTGGTTATTTAAAAAAGGAGCCTGGAAATTAAAAGTGGTTTGATAGCCATTCAGAAAAAGGGTGTATTTCAGATTAGCTACGCAGTATGGCTGCAAAAAAGCCCATATACACCGAATGATTGACCTCACCCCCAACCCCTCTCCGAAGGAGAGGGGAGCCTGACTCTAAAAATTAAGCAACTCATTTTTATTGACTACCAGTAGGTTAGCAATGGTGTATATATAATTGTCGCAGGGTGTTCAATACGAACAGATGCAGGGTTTCAATGAGAACGCCCCTTCTAAAGCACTAGCTCCCCTTTAGGGGATGGGGGCAAAAGCGACAATTGGAAATGCACCCCAGAAAAAGGCAGAAGGATGTATTAATTTTATTAGAATTATTTTTACCGATGCTGTCCAAAAAAAGCAGTACGGCCCGGATGTAATGTTTCTTTAATTATCAATATAAATTCCGGGTAAACATTTTACTTTAATTTTTTCAGTATGACTCATCATTTAGAAATTTGCGCCTTTGGTGTTCAAAGCGCCGTAATTGCAGAAAGGGCAGGCGCCACCAGGGTTGAATTGTGTGATAACCCTATTGAAGGTGGTACTACACCCTCTTACGGAGCGATAAAAATAACCAGGGAAAAAATCGGAATCCAACTCTACCCTATCATACGGCCAAGGAGCCTTAATTATTACTACGATACAGAAGAATGGGCGATTATACTGGCGGATGTGTTGATGTGTAAAGAATTGGGTTGTGATGGCATTTCTGTAGGCGTACAAAAAATAAACGGCGAAATAGATGCTGATAAAATGAAGCGGCTGGTAGAAGTTGCCTACCCCATGGGTGTTACCTGCAACAGGGTGTTTGATGCCATACCCAATGCGCCCGCAGTAGCACTGGAAACGCTGATACAAGCCGGTTGTGAACGAGTGCTTACATCAGGCCTTGCCGCATCTGCACCCGAAGGAGCAGCCCTTTTAAAAGACCTGGTCACATTGGCCGATGGCAGAATCAGCATCATGCCCGGTGCTGGCGTACGCTCCGATAATATTGAGGCATTGGTACAACAAACAGGTGCCTTCGAATTTCATACCTCCGCAAGGCAGGCCATTATTAACCCGGTAAAATTTAGTAACCCAAGGGTAACAGACATGGGCAATATGTATGTAGCGGATGAAGAAGAAGTAAAAAAGATTATACAGCTATTGAGGCGTAATGGTTAGATAACCAAGGCAAGGGGATAACAAGTTTGCCTGGATGGATTTTACAGGGGCGCTCTATGCTCGAGTATTTGCAAAAAGAGGGTATTTCTCGATTGTTAAGCCTACCCTGCAAACCAGTTTTGTTAAGTGCGATGGTTAGTTATTAATGTCTGCTGCATTAATTTTCTTGATCTCTCCTTTAACAGATAAAACAATTATTCCATTTTGTGCTTTCTTTTGCGTGACAAGCTTTTGAAATGTCAAGTCTAATCCTTTGCGGATTTGCTCACGGAGTTTCTCAATTTCTATTTCACTCTTTTTCATTAACCTGTTTTTTTATTTGTCGCCAACTCATTTCGTCATGAATTGTCAGTTTTATTGTTCCCTGACCTTCGGCTATAAAGGTAGATGGTCTGCTTGAATTATTTATTACAATCCAGTAATCGCAAATAGCAGTGAACCTATTTGTCAAATTGTAGGCTCCCCGAAAATATCGTCGCCGTATGGTCTCTTCAGGAATGTTATGTCCTCCTTCGCTCACCCGGATCTTAACCCGCTCTATGGCCAGATCCACATCATCTAACCAGAAATATAAGAGAGTAACTGAATAGCCCTTTTCTTTGGCTACTTTTATTGTATTTAAATATGATAATGTAGTCAAAGTCGTCTCAAAAGCAAAGTCAGCCCCACTATTTAAAAGATCATTAATTCTCTCTACCATGATTCTACCAGCATGAAATGATACGCTTTCGGGTTGGAAAGGAGAAAGTCCTTTTGCTATTTCGTCAGCATTAACAAATTCCTTACAATCGAGCATTCCCGGGAGAATAGTAAAAGAGGCTGTCGTTTTTCCTGCTCCGTTGCATCCTGAAATAATATAGAGATTTGGCACTTTTAATCGTTTATCTGTCAAAGCTAACAAAAATTTTAGGCCACTGTTAACATAAGGTAGCGTTTAACACAACCAGACACATTTAGTTAATGTAACATTGACAAGCCCTCGTTTTGCAAATATTTTAATTGCAGCTAGGCTTACATCGTTAGCTTACTTATTTTCATTTTTTTTGTTGTATTTAAGTAGTTTAAGCACAGCCCTGTCGTGAATAATCATCTCACCACAATCCGATTTCCATCTATCTGCACCGGCTTGCTTTTAAGCTTTACAAGAGGTTTGTTGTGAGATTGCGAACGAATGGTAGCTTTCACCAATTCTCCGTTCGCCCATTCTATGTCAACCTCGTAATTTCCCCTTGCTTTTAACCCGGTAATCTTGCCACTCCTCCAGGCTGCCGGCAAGGCAGGCAATAAATTAATATCCCCATCCTGGCTTTGCAACAACATCTCTGCAACACCCGCTGTACCTGCAAAATTCCCATCAATCTGAAACGGTGGATGAGCATCGAATAAATTAGGATAAGCACCACCACCTTTGTTGTAATTGGTAGCACCATCACGTGTAAGCCGCAGCAGGTTTCTAAATAATTTGTACGCATGATCCCCATCCAACAGCCTGGCCCACATATTTACTTTCCAGGCAAGGCTCCAACCCGTACCGTCATCGCCCCTTAATTCCAATGTACGCCTGGCTGCCTGCGCAAGCTCCGGTGTGGCTGCTGGTGAAATCTGGTTGGCAGGATGCAATGCATACAAATGAGAAGTGTGCCGGTGGTGCGGATCTTCTTCTTTAAAATCTTTGTACCATTCCTGCAAAGCTCCGTTAGCACCAATTTTAAAAGGATATAACTGTTGCTTTTTTTTGATGAGTATGTCCCTGAATGCTGCATCCGTAGAAAGCTGCCTGGATGCGTCAATAATATTGCTGAACAAATCTTTGATGATGCCCATATCCATTGTAGTGGCGATGGATACATTGCCCTGTTTAACACTATCGTACAGGAATACGTTTTCCGGCGATGTGCTGGGTGATGTTACCAGGTAACCATCTTTATCTTTTATCAGCCAATCTAAACAAAACAGTGCCGCTCCTTTCATTATGGGATATGCTTTTTGTAAAAACACTTTATCGTTGGTATATAAATAATGCTCCCACAAATGCCTGCAAAGCCAGTTGCCACCCATGTACCAGTTGGCCCAAGAAGGACTTCCTTTGCCGAGGTCACCAACCGGATTGCTCATTGCCCATATATCCGAATTGTGATGAACGACCCAGCCGTTGGCATGGTAAAATTCTTTAGCAGTATTGGCACCCGTAACCGATACATTTTTTATTAAATCGAACAGTGGCTGGTGCATCTCAGAAAGGTTGGTAACCTCCGCCGGCCAGTAGTTCATTTGCACATTGATGTTGCTGGTATAATTACTGCTCCAGGGCGGCCTTATTTCTTTGTTCCAGATACCTTGCAAATTAGCGGGTGCACCTGTAGTTCTGGAGCTGGCTATTAATAAATACCGGCCATATTGAAAATACAAAGCTTCTAAACCGGCATCAGCACTGCCGTTGGTATAGGCTTCTAATCTTTCATCGGTTGGCAAATTTGTTTTTGCCGGTACCTCTTTGTTTAATGTAAATGATACCCTGTTGAAATATTTATGAAAATCGTTCAGGTGATTTTGGAGTAAAATACTGTAGGGTTTTGCTGCAGCTTTTGCCAAAAAAACAGCGGCCATTTGTTGTTCATTTTTACCCTCTTTATCGGGGCATTTATCGTAGCCATTAAAACTGGTTGCAGCAGATAATAAAAGTAATAGTTCTGTTGCATTTTTAACAGTGATAGCGTCTGAATTTGTTTCAATCATTCCATCCTTTGTGATAGCTTTTATGAGCAATTGAAAACGCATTCCTTTGCAATCGCTGGTATCGGAATATTGAACTGGCTGTTTTTCGTAATCAACATAACTTGGGACAATATGTGTGGGTGCTTTTCCTGTTAATGACAGTTGATTTTTGCTGCTGGCATTAGTAGTAAAATGCAATTGACTTGTAGTACCAATGCTGCAATTGATATTTTTTTTACCATCTGCCGATATCCGGATAACAATTACCTGGTCTGCAGCAGATGAAAATATTTCTCTTTTATATTGAATACCATCTACAGTAAAGGTGGTGGTTGCAATTGCATCGTTAATATTCAGATTCCGGTAAAAGCCGGAAGGTTTGCTACTGCCAAACTGCTGCTGAATCAGCAGGTCTGCCAATGGCAGAAAACTTTCAGAATACAATCCCTGCTGTTGCTTTGCCAGCTCGTTGCCTTTGGCATAATCACCGTTAAACAAAGCTTCCCTTGTTTTGGCCAGGTAATTAAATGCAGTTGGGTTTACCGATTTATTAACCGGTCCCCCACTCCATAAAGTAGCTTCATTTAATTGTATCAATTCGTTTTCCACGCCACCAAAAACCATGGCACCCAGTCTGCCATTGCCTACCGGCAAGGCTTCCGTCCAGGTGGTAGCAGGTTGGTTGTACCAAAGCGTAAGATCCTTTTGTGCCAAAGCAACCGAACTGGCAAAACAAAGCAGGCTGAGCAATAATCGTTTCATAACAATAGTTAATTGAGTATGCAATTGTACCATTTATTTTGAAACATGTGCTCGTATTGAGTGCATTTACTTGCTGGTGGTATTGTATTTTTTAAAGAACCATACTTTCAATATATCTGCAGTGATAATGTATGCAACAACAATTAAAAGCATTGCGCCAAGGTTTAAAAATGGCAGCGGTACCAAACCAATTTCAAATGCAAATGGCATGTAAGGGAGACCAAGTGTAATAAATAATCCAACAAAACTTAATATAAAAAGACTTTTTGCCGGTTTACTCTTGAAAAAATTTTTATGAGTGCGGATGATGAAAAGTATAAACAATTCGGACAATACGGATTCGATAAACCAACCTGTTTGAAAGGCGGTTTCTTTTACTTTAAGCAGGTACAACAAGGTAAGGAAGGTAATGATATCAAACACAGAACTGTGGATACCAAAAACAACCATATAATTACGGATGAGTTTTAAATTCCATTTGCCCGGCTTTTCCAATTGCTCTTCATCTACATTATCCGATGCAACCGTTAAATAGGGAAAATCGGTAATAAAATTGGTTAGCAGGATTTGCTTGGGCAGCATGGGCAAAAATGGCAGTATCAGCGAAGCTGCAGCAACACTGCACATGTTTCCAAATGTAGAGCCGGTGCTGATGTAGATGTACTTTAGGGTATTGGCAAAAGTTTTTCTTCCTTCTTTAATTCCATCTACTAACACCGTTAAATTCTTTTCCATCAACACAAAGTCTGCTGCTTCTTTTGCCACATCAACAGCATTTTCAACCGATATGCCAATGTCTGCTGCATTGATGGCGGCCACATCGTTAATGCCATCGCCCATGTATGCCACCGTGAATGTTTTTCTTAATGCCTGTATAATTCGTTCTTTTTGCTGTGGTTCTATTTCTGCAAATATGTGTGTTCCTTTAACCTTTTGCTGCAAGGCTTCCGGACTAATATTAAAAAGCTCCTTGCCGGTAAGCACCACCGGGTTTTCTATGCCAATACTCACCCCGATTGATCTGGCAACATTTCTGTTATCGCCCGTGATAATTTTTAAACTAACCTGTAACTTTTTTAACTCATTCAGTGTGTCAATAATACCTGGTTTAACAGGATCTTTGAGTAAGATAAAACCGGCAAAAATCATGTCAGTTTCATCTTCTTTAGCTATACCATTTGTAGCAATTATTTTATAGCAAACAGCAATGGCCCTTAATCCTTGTTCGCCATATTGTTCATACTGGTGCTCAATTTCGGCCTGGTGCGATGCATAAGTATCGGTACTGCCGTCTGCCAGGCGTATGCTGCTGCAAATGCCTGCAATTTGTGTAAAGGCGCCTTTGCTGATGAGCAATTTTTCTGTTCCGGTATTTATTGCAATGCTCAATCTTTTGCGAATAAAATCGTAGGGAATTTCACCCATTTTTGTTGGCGTAACGGTAGTGGTAACTGCTATCTTTTTTAAGGCATCGTCTATGGGATTGGCATAGCCGGTTTCAAAACTGGCATTCCAGTAAGCGAGTGTTTTTACATACTCATTTTCTTTGCCGGAAATATCGGCAATCCTTTCTACAATGATTGTTCCGTCGGTGATGGTACCGGTTTTATCGGTGCATAATAAATTGACTTCTCCCAGGTTTTGAATAGAAGAAAGTTTTTTTACAATTACTTTTTTTGCGAGCATGCGCCTGGCACCTGCACTCATGGCAATGGTGGTGATGGCAGGCAATAGTTCTGGTGCCATCCCAACTGCCAAAGCCAATGCAAACAGCGCCGATTCTACCACGCTTTTGTGATTGAGCAAATTCACAACCAGGATGAACACGGACAGCGTCAACGTAATTTTCATCAGAAAAAAACCAAATTCTTTTATGCCTTTTTCAAAGGAAGTTTCCACCTTGGTACTGGCACTTTGAACAATGCTTCCAAACAAAGTATTATTACCGGTATTAATTACCAAAGCAGTGGCTGTACCGCTAACAATATTGGTGCCCTCCCAAAGACAATTGTTGCGTTTGGTTAATACGGTATCTACAGGCTGCGTACCAATTTCTTTAACCACGGGAAAAGACTCTCCCGTAAGACTGGCCTCATTTACATACAATTCGTTTAAAGTAGTCAGTAAGCAATCGGCCGGAATCATATCACCTGCATTAAACACCAACACATCGCCGGGTACAATAAGACCCGCCATTACATCCTGTTCTTTTCCATCCCTCATAACAGTGGTTTTTAGAGCGATCATCGATTGCAGTTTTTCAACTACTTTACTTGCGTTTCTTTCCTGGAAAAAACTTAGCGTTCCGGTTGATAGTACTATAAAAAAGATGATAAAAACATCTGAAGTATCACCCAAAAATGCAGATAAAATAACTGCTCCAATCAAGAGCAACATCAACGGGCTTTTAAACTGCCCGAAAAAAAGCAGGAGGTCTTTTTGCAAATTGGATTTTCCTTTTCTTGCAATGCCGGAGGTTTGCAGAATATGGTCGGCGGCCTGCTGACTTAATCCGGTGGCGGAACTTTTTAATTGCTGAAACCAATGGCTGGTATCATATTGCCAGAAGCTTTCATTGCTTTTTTGTTCCATCATCGTTATCCATTTTAAATCAAAAAATAGCAGGCTGTAACAAATGTCCAACTAATCAATGTAAGTAATGGTTATTTTTTAGTGAATACAAAAATTACGGAAAGATGCTGTTTGGCTTTATTTTTACAAAATAATTAAGTAAATAAAAGTTTTTATTTTTTGCAGATATGTATGCAACATAATATAGTTCAACATGCTTAAAGTAGGTATTACAGGTGGTATTGGCAGCGGTAAAAGCACCGTGGCGCATATATTTGAGACGCTCGGCATACCTGTGTATTATGCCGATGATGCGGCTAAAAAACTGATGAATGGGGATGAAAGATTAAAGCAACAGGTGCAGCAATTATTTGGTGATGCAGCCTATACCGATGGACAGTTAAACAGGCCCTTTGTTGCTGAACAGGTATTTAATAACCCAGAGAAACTAACCATGCTTAACGCCATAGTTCATCCGGCTACTATTGCCGATGCAGAAAAATGGATGCAACAACAAACAGCACCTTATGCCATTAAAGAAGCTGCCTTGATTTTTGAAAGTGGTGCACAGGAAAATCTGGATAAAGTAATTGGCGTATTTGCACCCAAAGGTATCCGCATAAAAAGAGTGATGGAAAGGGACGGCATTACTCGTGATGAAGTAATGTTGAGGATGAACAAACAAATTAACGAAACCATTAAAATGCGGCTCTGCAATTACGTAATAACCAACAATGAACAGGAGTTGCTGATACCGCAGGTGCTGGCGGTACACCAGGCGTTGCTGGCATTACAAAATGCTTGAAAATCTTTAATTCGAAGTCAAAAGTAAAAAGTAAAAATGCTTTAGGAAACAGCTAACTTTTCAATTTTCTTTTTTCTACTTTTGAGTTTTCACTTTTGACTTTTTACTTCAACACCTCACTTGTATAATGAAAACTAATATCCGGATTGTTTTGAATTTCGGTATTTAAAAACCATTCGCTATTGGCCAGGTATACCAGCTGCCCGTCTTTATCTGCAGCAATATTGGCTTGTTTAAAACGGATGAAATCTTCCAGCTTTTTAGGGTCCTTACTGCTTATCCAGCAGGCTTTAAAAAAGGGCAGACTGTTCATTTGTACCGAAGCCCCATATTCCTGCAACAGGCGGTATTGAATTACTTCAAACTGAAGTTCGCCCACACAACCAATAATTTTTTTGTTACCCCCAAACTGGGTGAACAACTGTGCCACCCCTTCATCCGTTAATTGCAGCAAGCCTTTTTCAAGCTGCTTGGTTTTCATTGGATCTTTGTTTTGCACCTCCTTAAATATCTCCGGAGAAAAAGATGGTATGCCGGTGAAATAAAACTTTTCTCCTTCGGTTAATGTATCGCCAATTTTAAAATTACCGGTATCAAACAAACCCACTACATCACCTGGATAAGCTTCTTCAATTACATCTTTTTGGCGGGCCAGAAAGCTGTAAGGATTATTAAAACGCACCTCTTTTTCCAATCGCACATGGTTGTAATATTTACTTCTTTCAAACCGGCCACTGCACACTCTTAAAAAAGCAATTCTATCCCTGTGCTTGGGATCGAGGTTGGCATGAATCTTAAAAATAAATCCGCTGAATTTATCTTCCTCAGGCGCTACATCCCTGATGGTAGTATGACGAATGCGGGGCGTAGGTGCAATGCGGATAAAGGTTTCCAGCATTTCCCGTACGCCAAAATTATTTACGGCACTGCCAAAAAATACCGGCGCCACTGCTCCGCTTAAATAATCGGCTACATTCAATGGGCCGTACACGCCATCTATCAGTTCCACATCTTCCCTTAATGTTGCTGCATCCTTCTCCCCTATTTTCGCATCCAGTATGGTGTCGTTAATATCAGTAATGGCCACCACATCTTCGTCGTTGGCCTTAGTGCCTGCGGCAAATAATACCAGGCTTTTGTGGTGCAAATCGTACACGCCTTTAAAATCTTTACCACTGTTAATGGGCACAGTCATGGGGTGCAATTGAATCTTTAATTCGGCTTCAATCTCTTCCATTAAATCGAACCTGTTTTTTCCATCCCTGTCCATTTTGTTGATGAACACAATTACCGGTGTTTTACGCATGGCAATTACTTCCATCAGTCTACGGGTTTGGGCTTCTACTCCATTCACACTGTCAATTACCAGCACCACACTGTCCACAGCTGTAAGCGTTCTGTAGGTATCTTCCGCAAAGTCTTTGTGACCGGGGGTATCCAGCAGGTTAATGAGGTTGCCCTTATATTCAAAAGTCATCACACTCGTGGCCACACTAATACCTCTTTGCCTTTCAATCTCCATAAAATCGGAGGTGGCGTGTTTTTTTATTTTGTTGCTTTTAACCGCACCGGCTGTTTGTATGGCACCACCAAATAACAGGAACTTTTCTGTTAAGGTTGTTTTACCGGCATCCGGGTGACTGATAATTGCGAATGTTTTGCGTTTGTTGATCTCGTTTATGTACTTCATGCCCCTATCCCCTAAAGGAGGAATATTGTTTTATAATTTTGAGCGGCAAAGGTAAGGGTTGGCAAAGGTTATTGCAAAAGGAAGGAGAATGAAGCGGTTTGGGGGTATTCCTTCAGCCAAACACATCAACATAAATTAATATTGTATTCTGTTAGTTGCACAAAATTGTATCAATGGCACGTTGGTCATCATATTTGTTGTAACCAACAGGAAATAAAAAATAACCCTTGCTGCCAACGTTACTGTCAATCCTGGTTTTAAGCTGGTTGTTTTCCATTAAACTAACTTCGGAAAACAATAATAAAAATTCATAAATGTCTTACTCCATTCCCACCCAAACCCGTATTGGTCATGTTCACCTGAAAGTTGCTGACATAGAGCGTTCATTAAAATTTTACCGGGATTTGCTGGGCTTTGAAATTACACAACGCTATGGCGAAAGTGCTGTGTTTGTAAGTGCTGGAGGCTACCACCATCACATTGGCTTAAATACCTGGCACACACAGGGCGCAGGCCCTGCACCAATAAATGCAGTTGGTTTATATCATACAGCCATTTTGTACCCAACAAAAAAAGACCTGGCAGATATTACAAAACGAATTAATGCCGCCCATTATCCAATTACCGGCGCATCAGATCATGGAGTTTCTCTGGCAATATATTTAAATGACCCGGATGGCAACGGTGTGGAATTATACTGGGACAGGCCCAACGAAGAATGGCCCACAACAAATGGCAACTTAAATATGATCACCGCAGCAATTGACTGGGATGATTTGTTGAATGGTTAAAAGTTTACGCTTGCTCGAAACTTCACACTTGCCTAAAGTTTACACTTGCACAAAAGTTTACACCTTTTTAAAAAGGTGTAAACTTTCCCGAGAACTTTCATTAAAGGTGTAACCTTTTTGCAAAATTCATTTATCATCTTCAACTGCTCCGGGGAAGCCGTAATAATAACCTGTCATGTCTTTGTGTATTTTAATAAATCTCTCTTTACCGCCAAACCAATCTAAAACTTCGCTTCGCAATAATTTACTTGGCTTATCGCTGACAATACTATGGTAGGATGTCCATGGATACCGGACAAAATCACTAACCAATGCATGTTTTTGAGCATTGGCATGTACATACACAATGGCATGTGTAAACTGGCTGTTTTTTACAATTTCTATTCGTTTAAAAGTTCTGTAAAACAGGTTGCCGGTTCTGTTGTACATTTTATTAAATGCCATTGCATAAGACGTGAAAAGCCTTTTGAACGTCATTTCTACAAGTGTATTAATGTTCTTATCCTGCAGGAAATGTTGTTCTGTTTTTGTTCTTTTTTCCAACGCCTCAATCCACCGTAGGATTTCAGTTTCAGATTTGATTCTTATGATGAAATGAAAATGGTTGGGTTGTAAATTCCATGCATAAGTATCTGCTACAGGCGAGATGAACAGGGTATATTGACGGAGAAAATAATGATAGTTTTCATCTGACCGAAATAGCAATTCTCCATTGTTTGTTTTGTTATAAATGTGGTAGGTTTTATCAAACTCAAATACAGCAGTATATTTTTCGTTGATCGGCATATTAAAGTTTGAGATGGAAATGGGACTTCTAAATTAAAGTTTATACTTACTGGAAAATTTACTTTTGCAGAAAAGTTTACACCTTTTTAAAAAGGAGTAAACTTTATCGAAGAACTTACTATTTCAAAAAGGTGTAAACTTTATCGAAGAACTTACTATTTCAAAAAAATGCAAACTTTATCAAAGAACTTAAACTTAAAAAAAACTCCACCAATTACAAATCAAATTTGATCCCTTGCGCCAATGGCAACTTATCTGTATAGTTGATGGTGTTCGTTTGCCGACGCATGTATACTTTCCAGGCATCGCTGCCACTTTCACGCCCGCCTCCGGTTTCTTTTTCACCACCAAAGGCACCACCAATTTCTGCACCACTTGTGCCGATGTTTACATTTGCAATGCCACAGTCGCTGCCTGCATAGCCCAGGAATTTTTCAGCCTCTCTTAAATTATTGGTCATAATGGCGCTTGACAAACCCTGGGGAACATTGTTTTGCAAAGCAATAGCCTCATCAATGGTTTTGTATTTCATCAGGTACAAAATGGGTGCAAATGTTTCGTGCTGCACAATCTGGTAACTGTTTTTTGCTTCTGCAATACAAGGCTTTACATAGCAACCACTCTCGTAGCCTTTGCCTTTAAGCACAGCACCTTCTACAATAAAATTACCCCCTTCTTCCTTGCATTTTACAATGGCGTCCACATACATTTGTACGGCAGCAGTATCTATCAACGGACCTACATGGTTTTTTTGTTCCAGTGGATTTCCAATCTTCAATTGCTTGTAAGCGTTCACTAATTTTTCCTTGAATTTATTGTACACTCTTTCATGAATAATTAAACGACGGGTGCTGGTGCAACGCTGTCCTGCTGTACCAACAGCACCAAATGCAGCGCCAATCAACGCTATATCCAAATCTGCATTCTGCGTAATGATGATGGCATTGTTACCGCCCAGTTCAAGCAAACTTCTGCCCAGCCTTGCAGCAACAGCAGTTGCCAGTGCCTTACCCATTCTTGTACTGCCAGTGGCCGACATTAATGGAATTCTTGCATCGGCACTCATCCATTCGCCCACTTCCCTGCCTCCCATTATTAAATTATTTACACCCTCGGGCACATTATTTTTCTTAAATACTTTGGCTGTAATATTCTGACAGGCAATGCCACACAATGGTGTTTTTTCACTTGGCTTCCAAATACAAACATCACCGCAAACCCATGCCAACATGGTGTTCCAACTCCACACCGCCACTGGGAAATTAAAAGCAGAAATGATGCCTACAATTCCCAACGGGTGGTATTGCTCATACATCCGGTGGCCCGGTCTTTCGCTGTGCATGGTTAGGCCATGTAACTGACGGCTAAGGCCAACTGCAAAATCACAAATGTCAATCATCTCTTGCACTTCGCCCAGGCCTTCCTGCAAACTCTTGCCCATTTCGTAGCTCACCAGTTCGCCGAGGGATTGTTTGTTAAGTCTTAATTCATCACCAATCTGCCGTACCACATCTCCCCGTTTGGGAGCCGGCCAGTGGCGCCATTCAACAAATGCCGCCTGTGCAGTGGCAATCACCATTTCATAACTGTTTTTATCAGCGCTGCTAACAGCACCAATCAGTTTACCATCTACGGGAGAAAAACTTTCTATTTTGGCACCTTTAGAAGCAATCCATTTGGTGCCTGTACTTACGCCCTTATTTTTTGCCTGAATTTGTAATTCGGAGAGAAATTTCATATAGCTATTTTTAAGTTTTGCCAAAAATACGAAAGCGGGATTTAATAGCCGGTGAGTTTAGTTACAAAGCCGATTATTTGTTATAAATACTGCGGCACAGTTTTAAGTGAACATTGATAAAGTGATTTTGTTAATTTCTTATAGTAACAGAAATCATTAATCACTGCCGAGAGTCACCTCTATATTGAACTCTTATTTTAATATTTTTTGTGTAAGCAATCAAACAATTAAACCAACTTTTTACTGCAGGCAATTAGGTTCAAGACATCCTCCTCTTTGCCAATAAAAGGACCCGGTGCTGAGATTTTTATGCTAGCCATAGCCGCTCCAAATTCGCCGGCTTGTTGTGGATTGAACCCCGTTATCCGTTTGTATAAATAACCCGCCATATAGGTATCGCCGCAACCGGTAGCATCTACCAGGCTATCGGGCTTGTATGCAGGAATTGTATAAAATGTATCATTGGTAAAAATGACTGACCCTTTGCTTCCCAAGGTAATAACTACTTCCTCAACTCCCCATTGGTTCAATAACCTTGCAGCCATTTTGATATCGGCTAAACCGGTAAGCACTTCCATTTCCATTTCATTCACTTTTAAAATTCCTATGTAGGGAAGCACCTCCATTTTATCTTTCCAGTCAACAGGCACCACCTGCTGATTTTCTACCGTACGCAAATAACCTTGCACATCCAACGACACCCTGCCTTTTTGTGCAAGCATTTTTATTACACTCACGGAGATATCATTTGCCAGCAATGGCCCGAGGTGAAAAATTGTTGACTCCACTTCCTGCAATTGATTTAGTGTAAACGAGTCAGCTGTTTGCAACACTCGCTGTGTGCGGTGATCAAGATTTTGTGAATAAATATTTTCAAAATAAACTGTATATGAAGAGGGCAATGCCAGTACATCGATACCACTTTCAACAAGGCTTTCTGCAAAACGCATTTCGCTTGCTGCAAGAGAAGTTATTAGTCCAAATTTTACATCCATATGGCGGATGGCATTAGAGAAATAAAAAGAGGTACCACCAGGCATAAATATTTCCGATCCCGGAGTTACAACTTTATCTAGCGTAATATGCCCAATGCAACAGATATCATACATACTAATTCAATTGATGGACGTAAAAATACCAAAATAGATTTGAGAGAAAGGTTGCGTGCAATTAAAATTGTCGCAAGGTTTGCGAACCTTTTAAAATTCGTTTTTACTTATAGGTCTCTTTATGAAGGTTGGCAACCCTATAATCAGCTTCGACAAATTTGAATGCACCCAAAAAGTTTGTTTGCTCCAGAAATGTTTACTCGTTACATTTTTTCAAATACCCACTCCCCGGCAATCTTTTCAATATCACCGGTAATATTGCCAATAAAATTAAACTGGTCGGCAACAGGTTTAAATTCGGTTAGTTGTTGTCGGGTGGTGCTTTCAAGAATGCCTTGCTGTAATTCTGTTCGCCGGGTTTCCAGTAATCGCTGTAACCTTTGCTGAATAATATTTTGCAGCTTATCCGTTGCGGAAATTTCGCAAGGTATTTCAGCAATGATGTTGGCTGCATTATCCAGTTTGTTTACAGCATCGTTGATTAATGGAGAAAAATCGGGCGAAGCTAATTTTGAAGACAGCGGCATTACATAAGAAGCCAGTGTAGCAATATGAGAGGTGAGCATGTGATTGAGCACTACAAACTGGTAAAGCTGCTGCCGGTTCTTTTGTTTGCTTTTAGGCTCAGCCGTCATGCGGTTATAGGCATCGGAAAGATTTGCCAGTGCAACAAATGCATTCTTCCGGCTGATTTTGTAGATGATATTGGTAACCGGGTTTTCCGTAAATGCTGCAGCTACATCACTAAAATACATCTTATTGCTATTAATGGTTTGCTGCATATAATTACCCATCTTTTCATGCTCCCACGCAGGGAGCAAAAGCAGGTTGGCAACAAAGGCAATTACGAAACCAATGGCAGTATCAGCAATACGATCTTCTATAATTGTTGTAAAACTGGCGTTGCTGAGTAAATGAAAAAGCAGCAAAATATACGGCGTCATAAAAATAACGCTGATCATATAATTGATCCGCATCAAACTATAAGTGCCAATCATCATCAGCAACATCATTACAAAAAGCACCTCCTTGTCTTTGATGAAATATAAAATCAGCAAACCTACGAAAGCGCCGAGAACAGTACCGGCCAGCCGTTGGTAATTTCTTTTTTTGGTAAGACTGTAAGCAGGTTTTAGAATCACGATGATGGTGAGCAGAATCCAGTAGCTATGCCCTACAGGAAATAGTAGAGAGATAATAAAACCAAACAGCGTTGCAATACTTATTCTTAATGCATGGCGGAACGTATTGGATTGCAACGTAAAATTAGCCAGCAACAATTTTATGTCTATCGGTTGGTGGGTGATAAATTTATCATAGTCTGCCGGCAGTGCTATTTTACGGGTGAGTTCCTTGTTGTAGGTAGTGTACAAATGCAGCGTATGTATGCGGCTGGCAATATCCTCAATGCTGTTGAGTATGTGCCGCATACTGATAAATTCATCCAGGTTTTCTGCAGTACGGTGCGTATCTCTGAAAGCAGCAAAAAAGACGGTTGTTTTGTTTACATGCGTTTCCAGCAACCCAGTTTCTTCCGATGCCCGCCCGCTTTTTACAGCAATGCCAATTTCATCGAGCTCGTTGCTTAATTCAATAATGAGTAACCGGTATTGTTCAAAAATTTCTTCATCGTTTATTACCGCATGCAAATCTTTATAGTCATGATACGCATTCATCGTTCTTTCAAACAAATCAACCATATCGGTAAATATCATTACCAATACGCTCCCCGTTACAGATGATTCATTTAGTATGCTGCTATCTTTAAAAAGCAGTTCCCTTACCAGCATTTGCTGCTCGTGCACTTCGCTCTGCTGCGCCAGCATGCGCTGGTAGGTAGCTTCATAATCAACTTCTTTTTCATAAAACGAACTTCTTACCCGAAGGTAATCTGCAGTGGCAATAATACAGTCACCCAGGGCCTGTTGCGCCAGTTTAAATGGCCGAAAACTATACAGTAACAAGCTTAGCAACATATACCATAATCCACCTGCAAGAATATAGGCTGCGTTTATCAACACATCCCAACCCTGGTGATGCCGATCCATACTCAGTACCATTATCAGCAAAGCAGCAACACCAACAGAATTGGCCCTTGCACCATAAACCCCCAGCATGGAAAAGATAAAACAAGCAAGCAATATCAGCACAGCAAGCAACATAGGAAATGGTGCTGCAAAGCCTGTTAGCATCGCTATAAATGTGGTGATAACAATACACCCCAGCATACCATTTTTGCGATGCAGAATGGGGCCGGGTGTATCGGTAATACTTGTGCTCATAGCACCTAGCGATACCACAACACCAACAGACAGTAAATTAAAATGATTGAATATAACGGCTGGCAAAACAATGCCCGCAGTAATGCGAACACCTTCCGTGAGGTAATAACTATTGACAAAACTTTTATATTCCTTGATATAATCCATCAGCTGCGTGCTACTAGTAATTTGGCAAAGATACTTTGTAACTAAAGCGAGGAAACTATTTAAGTTCAAGAGAATGTAAAATGCTGGATCAAATATTTCCAACAGCAATAAATGACCAGTAACCTGATCGTTCAAACACTGAATCGCATTTTAAAAATGCGTTGTTATTTAGGCCACTGATTACATCAATAAAAATTAAAAACCTTCTTTTGTTAAAATAAAAAGCTGCTAGCCTTACTCAACCATCTTCTCCATTTCCGACAACTCTTTTATTGGCAATAAATCAATTTTCCTGAACTCCACCTCGGCACCTTCTGCCTGTATAGCTATTTGTCCTTTATTGGCTGTGCAATTAAATCCTTCGTTAACCAGGTCGCCATTTACCCAAACTTTGATAGAACTATTTACACATTCAATCGTCATTCGGTTCCATTCTCCCAGCGGTTTTTCTGAACTATCTGTAAGGTTTACAATACGGCGTCCTTTGCCTTCAGTTATGCCCCAGTTTTCTTTTGGCCCTCTGCGTTTTTCCATATCCGGCACAGTGATATCTTCTACAATGCACCAAAAGTCTCCGGCATCTCCATGCTGCATCTGGCATTCAATTGATTTTGGAAACATTTTATACAACGCCCTTGGGGTAGATGCATGAACCAATACGCCGCAATTGCCCGGCTTGTCTGCAAAACGATATTCCACCGAAAGACGGTAATTACTGTAAACGGAATCGGTAATTAGATGGCCGTTTGGTACTCCCATACTTACCAGCAATTCATTCCGAATAATGAAAGGATTGATAGCTAAATGATTGGTATCCATTTCTGGAACATCCACATGCCAACCGGCAAGATTGCTGCCATTAAAAAGAGGATGCATTTGAGCAAATGATTTGCCTGCAAATAGTACTATAGCAGCAATTAAAATAACAGTGATTTTTTTCATGACAAGCTTATTTGATAAATTAGTTTTAATATTTATGAATGTTTTATTGCTAAAGGTAGAATTATAAAAGTAAGATCATAAAACAGCATCTGTTTAAGTGTAACAAACTGGTTTACCCATTGTACATTTGAGGATGACAAAAGCTGTGCCGCAAAAGGAGATTATTTTTCTCACCAATAAAAAAAAAGAATACCAGAACCCGTAAACAACGATGCCGAAACCAGCGCTGTGGCTCGTATCAAAAAATGGATTTTGAGAAACAGGTTTTAAATAAAATGCTACAATCAAAGTCAACATCTTTATCAGTTGATGTGTTATTGAAACCTAATCGATATTTTCGTTGACTAAACTATTACCAAAAACACCTAAACAACATGATGAATTATCTCAAAAAAATTAGCCTGTTTGGATTGGCTTTTTGCACTGCACTTTCTTTAACAGCCCAGATTAAGCCTAAAGCTACCATCGACTCGACTGACAGACCGGTAAAAGAAACGCCGAAAACTGCGCCAAAACCTTATAAAGAAGTAATAACTGAAAAAGCAAAAACAAGCAAAGGTTTCTTCACGGTTCATAAAGTGGAGGATAAATATTTTTTTGAGATTCCTCCACAATTATTTGGCAGGGATATAT
Source organism: Chitinophagaceae bacterium (assembly GCA_025360525.1). Taxonomy (GTDB): domain Bacteria; phylum Bacteroidota; class Bacteroidia; order Chitinophagales; family Chitinophagaceae; genus Ferruginibacter. The sequence continues at coordinate 25,396 of JANYCA010000197.1, forward strand.
TAATGGTAAACAGGGTTTCCAAATCTTCTGTAGAAAGTCCAAAGGCTTTTAACGGCTACGCTGGCGACCAGATTAATGAAAACACCATACGATTTGAAAAGGGCCCCAACAACAAAATATTTCTTAAAAATATTTCGTACAATGTAAATCCCGATAGTTTGAAGCCGATGTACAAATCGGTTATGAATAGCAACATACAACCAATTGCGATGGCTTTTGACGTTAAAGCCATTGCCAGCGATAGTTTGGGTGGAGGAATAGTAATTGATATTACCGATAACATCAGCAGCGATAATGAAGTTTTTGGTTTTGCAGGGTATAGCAAATCACAATTCCAGGTAGGATCGTACCAGGCAGATAAATCTTACATCGTCTCTGTACGCCCCTATCCTACCAACATAGAAATTACTACGGTAAAAACATTTTCAAAAAGCGCAGGCGCACCTGTTTCAATACCAGGCATACCGCCCCCGCCGCCAAGTATGGCAACCGTAACAATAGAAATGAATAGCTCTATGTTGCTGCTTCCGGAGAAGCCAATGATGCCAAGGTACATGGATAACCGGGTTGGCTATTTTGGAACGAGTTATACAGACTTTGATGCCAACCCTCAAGGCGTAAAAACCATCGAGCTGATAGCCCGTTGGAGACTGGAACCAAGGCCGGAAGACATGGACAAATACAGGAAAGGAGAATTGGTAGAACCGCTAAAACCAATTGTTTTTTACATCGATCCAACCACACCAAAAAAATGGGTTTCTTATTTAATACAGGGTGTAAACGACTGGCAGGGCGCATTTGAAAAAGCAGGTTTTAAAAATGCCATCATTGGTAAAGAAGCGCCCACCAAAGAACAGGACAGCACCTGGAGCATGGAAGATGCCAGGAACAGCGGCGTTATTTACAAACCATCGCCGGTAGAAAATGCGTACGGCCCCAGCACGGTAGATCCAAGAAGTGGGGAAATAATGGAAAGCCATATTGGCTGGTTTCACAACGTGATGAAACTACTGCACGACTGGTATATGATACAGGCCGGCGCTATAGACAGCAGGGCAAATAAAATGGTTTTTGATGATGAACTGATGGGAGATTTAATTCGCTTTGTTTCATCGCACGAAGTGGGCCACACGTTGGGGTTACCGCACAACTTTGGTTCCTCATCTGGCGTGCCTGTAGAAAATTTGCGTAACAAGGCCTGGGTAGAAGCGAATGGTCATACACCCAGCATTATGGATTACGCCCGTTTTAATTATGTGGCGCAGCCAGAAGATAATATTTCAAAGGCTGGTATTTACCCACGCATTGGCGAATATGATAAATGGGCCATTGAGTGGGGATATAAAATAATTCCTGATGCTAAAACTGCAGAGGAAGAAGTACCCACTTTAGACAAATGGATAGAAGCCAAAGCAGACGATAAACGTTATTATTATGGTCGCCAGGGTCAACCAGACGACCCAAGAGACCAGAGTGAATGTATAGGAGACAATGCCATGAAAGCATCTGCCTACGGCATTAAAAATCTGCAACGCATTTTGCCCAATTTAATTAACTGGACTAAACAACCCAATGAAGATTATGCTGCTTTGAGTGATATGTATGGCGAATTGGTGGCCCAGTTTAGAAGATACATTGGCCATGTTACCTATAATTTTGGAGGTGTTTATGAAACCTTAAAAAAGAACAACCAGGCCGGGAATGTGTATGAATATGTGAGTAAAGAAACACAGAAAGAAGCAGCAGATTTTATTTACAAACAGGTTTTTACATCCCCCACCTGGCTCATTAATAAAGATATAGTTTACAAAACCGGCCTTAATTCAACCGCAACTATTTTAACCTTACAGGAAGCTGCTTTAAGCAGAATGCTTAGCATCAATACCATGAATAAAATGTTGAATGCTGAAGCAGCCATTGGTAATAAAGCCTACACTGTAATTGACTTACTTACCGATTTAAAGCAAATGGTATTTACAGAATTACCCGGCAAAAAACCAGTGGATATTTACCGAAGAAATTTGCAAAAAACCTATGTGGAAAGATTGGGAAATATCATAAATCCGATTACAACCAGTGGCGGGTTTACTTTTTCATTTGGTAATGCCGCAGCGTCATTAGATACAAAGAAAACAGATATTCTTTCCTATTTAAAAGGTCATGCCCGTGAACTGAAAGCCTTGACAGATGCGGCCATTCCCGGAACTACTGATAAAGCAACCAAATATCACCTGCAGGATTTGAGCGACCGTTTAAAGAAAATATTAGATCCAATTAAATAACCTGAATTTACATCTCTGCAACAGGCATCAGTTAAATTACTGGTGCCTGTTTTTTTTGCTGATTAAGCTTCATTCCTTTTATAAAGTCATTTACCAAACTCACAGGCAGGAAAGCCCTTAAATCCACAATTGGATATTACGAAAAGCGCCCCAGCCATGGGCTGGCTTTCCAATGCTTCGTCCGTCAATCCAACCCTTGCAGAAGTGATATATAAATCTTCCAGGGATTCTCCACCAAAAGTGCAGGAAGTAACCCTACCAACAGGCAATGTAAAATGAAATAATTTTTCTCCAGTTGCCGGGTCCCACCTCGTAACCTGCCAGCCATCCCAGTGCGCTATCCACAACATACCTTCGGAGTCAATGGTCATCCCATCGGGAACACCATCCTGAGCCTTAATAGTAATGATCGTTCTTTCATTGCTGATATGCCCGGTTGTTTTATCATAGGCATACGCCACTACTTTAAACGAAGGCGAATCAATATAATACAGTGTTGTATGGTCTGCACTCCAGGCCATACCGTTGGAGATAGATACGTTGTCAATCTTTTTTGTTACTCCAACATTCTTCTCTATTGTATAAACACTTCCTGCGCCTGCTTCTTCTGTAAGCGCCATGGTGCCTGCCCAAAATCTCCCTGCTGGATCACATTTGCCATCGTTAAAACGGTTGCCCGGCAAATGCGCTTCCGGGTCTTCAATCATTTTTGTTTCACCACTGGCCCTGTCAATAAAAGCAAAGCCATTTTGTAAAGCAGCAATAAAATTTCCATCGGTGCAAAAGGCAAATGCGCCGATTAGCTGGTCTAGTTGAATGGTAGTATGTATTTTATTTTTCGGTGCGTACCCATGAATGGCACCATTTAAAATATCAACCCAACACAACACCTGTTGTTTTGCATCCCACACAGGACCTTCGCCTAACAGGCAATGGTGTTCAACAACAACAATGGGCTGCCGACTGCTTTCCTTTATCATGATGATGGCATTTAAAAAGGTGAAGGGCTGATGCAGGTCCAGCCGCCGTCAACCACCAGGCTTTGTCCTGTAATGTGTTTGGCTTTATCCGACACCAAAAACAATGCGGTATTGGCGATGTCTGTAACAGAAGCTGGCTTACCCATCGGCGTTAGCTTACTCCAGGTAGCAGCATAGGCGGCATCTTCCAATGTACGTTCGGTTAATGTAGCCCCGGGGGCAATGCTGTTAACGTTGATTTTATATTGCGACAGTTCTATAACTAAATTTTTAGCCAGCATTTCCAGCGCCGCCTTGCTCATGCTATATGCGGCCAAATCTTTGTGCGCCTGGTGACCGGTTACAGAAGATGTAAATAATATTGAACCGCCTGAAGGCTGCTTTTTCATTTGGTAGGCAGCTGCCTGTGCCAGGAAGAAAGTACCACCCAGGTTCACCTGCATCACCCTGAAAAAAGCCTCCGGTGTATAGGTAAAAAAATTACCAAACAACGTAATGCCGGCATTGGCAATCACCACATCAAGCTGACCAAATTTCTCTACCGCAGCATCTACCATTTTTTGAATGAAGGCCGTATCGCTGGCATCTCCGGCAAAAGCAATGCAAGGGCCGCCGGTAGTCTCTGTCACCTGTTTTACCGCATGGTCTGCCAGGGTTGGGTCAATATCATTTAAAAAAACATGTGCTCCTTCCTTTGCAAGCTGGCTGCAAATTTCAAGACCAATCCCTTGTCCGGCACCTGTTACTATGGCAACTTTGTTTTTGAAAGACATCTTTTTTGAGTTATGAATTATGAATTATGAATTAAATTATGATCGATGAATTAAAATTCCAGACTTATCAACAAGATGAAATAAGAAACTTTGTAATTATGAACCAACTCATAATTCATCATTCATAATTATCAGTGCGAATCTCTCTTTACCTTACTCCCTGAACCTCCTTTTAAAAAATCCATATCGGCACCCAAATGCGCCTGCTCTACATGGGTCTGGTACAACTGCACATAGCCACGGGAATGCATGGTTTCGGTTTGCTGCCAGGCTGCCCTGCGAATGATTAATTCTTCTTCAGACACATCCAGTTGCAACGTACGGTTGTGAGCATCAAGGTGGATGACATCCCCGTTTTGTACGAGGCCCAACATACCTCCTGCCGCAGCTTCCGGTGATACATGCAGTACAACCGTTCCAAAACCGGTACCGCTCATTCTGCCATCGGAGATGCGTACCATATCTGTAACACCCAGTTCCAGTAATTTTTTTGGCAGGGCCATATTGCCCACTTCAGCCATACCGGGATAGCCCTTTGGTCCAACGTTTTTTAAAACCATAATACTGGTAGCATCAATCTCCAATTCAGGATTATCTATCCTTGCGTGGTAGTCTTCAATATTTTCAAATACCACGGCTTTGCCCGAATGTTTCAACAAGGCCGGTGTTGCAGCCGAAGCTTTTATCACGGCGCCATTCGGTGCAAGGTTTCCTTTTACTACGACGATGCCGGATTCAGGTTTAAAAGGATCCTGCATAGTGCTGATGATCTTTCTGTCATAAACTTCTGCGCCAGCACAATTAGCACCCATCGTTTTGCCATTCACCGTGATTGCATCATTGTGAATGATGGCTTTCATCTCCTTTATTAATGCCGGTAAACCACCTGAGTAATAAAGGTCTTCCATGTAATTTTCGCCGGATGGCTGTATGTTAGCCAACAGCGGAATACCTTGAGAATATTGATCAAAATCATCGATGTTCAGATCAATCCCTATGCGGCCAGCTATGGCCAGTAAATGAATTACAAAATTGGTAGAGCCTCCAATGGCAGCATTGATCATAATGGCATTTTCAAATGCCTGACGGGTAAGAATTTTTGATAAGGTCAGGTCTTCTTTTACCATTTCAACAATGCGCCTGCCCGACAATTGTGAAATCACTTTTCGCCTGGCATCTGCCGCCGGTATCGAAGCATTGTTGGGCAAAGACAGTCCCAATGCTTCCACCATTACTGCCATAGTTGAGGCCGTGCCCATTACGGCGCAATACCCCTGTGTGCGAGCCATACAGGCTTCTGCTTCTACAAATTCTTCGGGCGTTATTTGTCCCAATTTATTGGCGGTATCAAAACGCCATACATCAGAAGTGCCAATATCTTTCCCTTTCCAATGTCCTTTCAGCATTGGGCCGCCGGATATAACGAGTGTTGGGATATCTACACTGCATGCCCCCATAACCAGCGACGGCGTAGTTTTGTCACAACCACAAAGCAATACCACCCCATCAATCGGGTTGGCTCTGATGGATTCTTCCACATCCATACTCACGAGATTGCGGTATAACATGGCCGTGGGTTTTATCAAAGTTTCGCCCAACGACATCACGGGAAATTCTACCGGAAAACCGCCTGCTTCCAGCACGCCTTTTTTCACCGCTTCTGCCAGTTCCCTAAAATGCCCGTTGCAAGGTGTTAGTTCGCTCCAGGTATTGCAGATGCCGATGACAGGCCTGCCATCAAACATATCGGGTGGTGCACCCTGGTTTTTCATCCATGCACGGTATATAAAACCATCCTTGCCTTTGCGACCAAACCAGTTTTGGCTTCTTAATTTTTCTTCTTCCACGAGCTGTTTATTTATTGATCAACATTTTTAAATTCACTATCAGCAATTGACCTTTCAATGATAATCAAAATTTGAACATAAATGGAAATAGGTTTCAATAGATTTTAGGGTATACGTTTGGAATGGGTGCATTGCAAATTGTCGCTATTGCCCCCATCCCCTAAAGGGGAGCCACTGCTTTAGAATGGGCGTTCTCATTGAATCCCTGCATCTATTCGAATTGAACGCCCTGCTACGATTTGAAATGCACCCATTAGAATGTATCGTATTTAAGAGTGGAGACTATTTTCTAATTTGCTGGTCCGGCGTTTAAGCTCTACCGACATTTCCCTGCTGTTTACCGACAATTTAATTACGAATGCCTATTGAGCATTTTTACCTCGGCAAATGCCGTATAGATTTGTATAACAAAACAGATAAAAATGGAAAACAATTCAAATTTCAACAAAAGGGAAAACGGCCGCATTGTAGGCGGTTTAATATTAGTTGCCGTAGGTGCAGTTTTGTTATTACGTAATATTGGTTTCCTGTTTCCGCATTGGCTGTTTAGCTGGCCAATGATTTTAATACTCGTTGGTATTTACAGTGGCTTTAAACATCAGTTCCGCAACAACAGCTGGATTATATTGATTGCAATAGGTGGTTTTTTTCTGTTCGATCGCTTTATCCCGGAGCTTGGTCTTGAACGCTATTTTTGGCCAGTGCTAATCATTGTAATTGGCGTAATATTTATTTTAAGACCCAAAAAGTTTGGACGAATTAATGAAAGCTCCAATGAAACCAGTAGCACTTTCAATGTAGGCTACAACCCTGCATCTCTGCAACCCTACGACAGCGCAACCTTATCAGACAATGACTATCTCATAATCAATTCCATATTCAGTGGTGTTAACAGAACGATTGTATCGAAAGATTTTAAAGGTGGAAAAATAAGTTGTGTATTTGGCGGCACAAATGTTGACCTAACACGGGCAGATATACAAGGTGAAGCCATACTTAAATTTGAAATAATTTTTGGTGGGGTAAAACTGATAGTGCCTCCACATTTTACTGTTATAAACGAAATTGATGGCGTATTTCATGGCGTGGATGATAAAAGAAAATACAGCGCTTCAACAAGTTCATCGCCGGATAAAAAATTAATCCTCAGGGGGTCCGTAGTTTTTGGGGGTATCGAAATCAAGAGTTACTAATCATCATTTAACCATTTAAAAATAACAGCAATGAAATGGTGGCTCGTTAAAATAGTTTACCGGTTTATTTACGGCAATGGACAGCACATTGCACAATTCAATGAACAGTTGAGAATGATAACTGCTGAGGATGAATTACATGCTTTTCAAAAAGCAAGGCTGATAGGCGAACGTGAAGCAACAACAGTACAATACAACGACATTCAGCTAAGCTGGAAATTTATTGATGTGGTTGATATCAGTGCCGTAAGCAACATTAAGGATGGGGAAGAAATATGGTCCGTAATAAATGAAGAAACAGATGCAGCTATGTACATTCGCACCACACAGCAACAATCAAAGGCGCTGTTGGAGAAAGGCATACTTCATTACAACAGTTTAAATGAAACCGGCATTGGCAAAAAATAATTTTAACGGAAGCATCCATACAAAATCAGCAGCGGTACTTTTTTTCGCAACCTGGTGGTTTGTATGGTTAGTATTCCAAATTACTTTATTACAAAGCGCCGGCATCCCTGCAGTAAAGGCGCTGGCAGATGCCGCAGTAAGTAATATTTTATTAGCCGCTTTTTGCCTGCTGGTATTTAATAACCTGCGGTATTATCTTCCAAAAAAAGAAAAATACCTGTATGTTTTATTGATGGGATCGGCATTGGGCGGCATCTGGTTATTGCTTGTAAAGCTTATTTTAAAAGCATTTTATCAAAAGGATACAGTGTACATTCAACTATTGCAACAAACTTCGTCTATCAGGTTTGCTGCAGCTTTCCTGATGATAATATGTTTTACAGCGATAGGCATTTTATGGTTTTCACAAAAAGAGCAGCAGGAAGAAAACGAAATACGGATTGCAATGGAGCAACTTGCAAACGAAGCAGAGTTAAACAAACTTCGTCAGCAACTACAACCGCATTTTTTATTTAACAGTCTTAATTCTATCAGTGCGCTTACAGGGCATCAGCCCGAAAAAGCAAGGCACATGATACAACAGTTGTCGGATTTTTTACGTGGCACTATCCGCAATGAAAGCCGGCAATGGGTTAGTTTGCAGGAAGAACTGGATTACTTACAACTATATCTGGATATTGAAAAGGTACGCTTTGGCCAGCGGTTACAGACAACGATTGCATGTGATGAACCAGCTAAAACTTTTCAAATACCATCGCTGTTATTACAGCCGTTGGTAGAAAATTCCATTAAGTTTGGGCTATACGATACCGTGGGTGAAGTTGAAATTTTAATTGTTGCAAAAAATAATAATGGTATGCTGGAAGTAACTGTTCAAAACCCATATGACGCAGCTACATCGGGCTCAGTAAATGGGGCCGGTTTTGGATTGGCTTCCATTAAAAGAAGACTGTTTTTACTGTATGGCAGGCAGGATTTATTACAAATAAAAAAAGACGCAGCTACATTTATTACAGTCGTGAGCATTCCTCAAAAAGTATAAAACTCGTCACCATTTTTAAATTACCATGCTACAAAAAAACTTGATAACTTCTATAATAATTGAAGATGAACCATTGGCAAGGTCAATGATAAAAGAGTACCTACAATCGTATCCTAACATTGAATTGCTGCAGGAATGTGGTAATGGTTTTGAAGGCATAAAAGCAATACAGCAGCATCAGCCAGACCTCATTTTTCTTGATATTCAAATGCCTAAAATCAATGGCTTCGAAATGCTGGAACTGATAGATAACCCACCGGCAGTTATTTTTACAACTGCCTTTGATGAATACGCCATTAAGGCATTTGATATACATGCTGCAGATTATTTGTTAAAGCCATTCAGCAAAGAGCGGTTTGATAAAGCCATTCAAAAGATGATGTTACAAAAAAGCAATGTAGCCGCAGTGGTTGCGGACGTTGCCTTGCAGACACCCTCCACCAACAGCAGAATTGTAGTAAAAGATAATGGCAAAATAAAAATAATTCCCTTACCACAGGTACAATACATAAAGGCCGCCGATGACTATGTAAAAATATTTACCGCAGAAGGTAATTTTTTGAAGAAGAAAACAATGCAATATTTTGAAGATAGTTTGCCTGCGGCAGACTTTATTCGCATTCATCGCTCCTATATTGTAAATGCCCAGTTAATTACCCGCATTACGCCGTATGAAAAAGACAGTCACCTGGCTATTTTAACCACGGGTGTTCAATTGCCTGTAAGTAAGGCCGGGTACAATAAATTAAAGCAAGTGCTGGGTATTTAAACTACATCAACTAATTACCTAGCCGCCCTTTTATAAAAATAAAATGTAAGCAATCCAAAAATGATGTTCGGTATCCAGGCAGCAAGTAAAGGAGGAAAATCTCCTTTGGTGGCAAACACTAAAGAAAACCGGCTGAATAATATATAGAGCACACTTAACATAACTCCTGTTGCCAGGTGAAAGCCGCTGCCGCCCCTCACTTTTTTTGAAGAAAGAATTGCACCAATCATTGTAAGAATAAGTACTGAGACAGGAATGGCATCCCGGTTGTAACGCTCCACCAGCAGGGAACTGATGCCTTCGGTGCCTCGCAGTTTTTCCAATTGGATAACATCGTTAAGTTCTTTAGTTGAAAGCCTGTCTTTCAGGAATTCATCTTTGCGCAAATCTCTTGGCTTAAAATTATACTGGATTGATTTTACTGGGCTGCGTTTTAATTCTTCTTTTTCTCCAACAAAAAATCTTTCAACTACACCATTTAAAAGCCAGTTTTTTTTGGCAGTATCCCAGGCAATATTATCCGACCGCAGATTGTACACCAGCTTATTATTTGTAAATCGCTGTACAAAGAAATTTCCGCCTGTTTTTAAAGCAGTATCAAAATATCGGATACCAGCATACGTGGATGAATCAATTCTAAAATAATAATTCCGTGGCAAAAACCCTCGTGCATAATCCAATGAACTTGGAATATATTTTGCCTCAAAATTACTCCACCTGGCGTTGGCATTTGGCAATACAAAATGGTAGCTAAACCATAGCAATAAAGATAAAAAAGTTCCACCCAGCCAATAAGGAAACAGAAAGCGCCTGAAACTAACGCCACTGCTAAGTATAGCAACAATCTCTGTACGATCGGCCATTTTTGCAGTAAAAAATATCACACTAATAAAAACAAAAAGGGGAAAAAGCATGGCATCAATCCTTGGGATAAACCCACCGTAATAATCCACAAAAATTTTCCAGGCGGGTAAACCAGATCTGACAAAGTCATCCGTCTTTTCACTAATATCAATCACAACCACCACTAACGTCATTAAGGCGATACAAAAGAAAAAAGATACCAGGAATTTTTTAAGTATGTAACTATCTATTTTTTTCATTTGTTATAAAGAGCGCAAAGCTAACTGAAAATGATGAATGGGTAAATGGATTTAGGGATTATTGGGTAAGATGTAACAGTAGTGAATTTGACGGTAATTACAGCTCAAAAAGCTATTAAAAAGGGAGAATATTTTTTAACAAAAAAGAATAACAAATTAAGATTAGATAGTTGAGGCCGACAAAAGAGTATGCTCAATTTGTCTATTATCCAATTAAAGAATTTTTACTTCTGTACGCCGGTTCATAGCTCTGCCTTCTGTGGAGGTATTGTCTTCAATGGGCATCGTCATACCATAACCTTTAGAAGTGACTCTATCAGGTGAAATACCTTTTGTTAATAAATAGGCCATCACTGTATTAGCCCGGTTAGTGCTCAAAATCAAATTGGCATCCGCTTTACCTACATTATCTGTGTGCCCACCGATTTCAATTTTTTCATCATCTTTTCTCTTAAGGTATTCTACCAGCTCATCCAATACCCGGTAAGCCTCTTCTTTTAAAGTGGCTTTACCGGTTTCAAAAGTACAGTTGTCCAGTACAAATGATTTAGGCGCTTCAAACTGGATATCAATATTGATAGCCTTTTTCATAAACTGGTTGTCTTTTAAAACCGGAATGTCCAGCACATTATAACTGGTAGAATCGTTAAAGCCCAAAATAAAAATCTCATATTTAGCACCTGTCGGTAAGTGGATAGAAAATTTTCCGGTAGAATCTGATAAACCCTGGTACTCCAATTTGTTAACTGAACTTCTAAACACAATAATTTCGTTTGTAAGTATCGTGCCTGTTTTAGCATCAACGATAGAAACATCTACTGTAGCATCTTTGGGGAGATTGCCTGCTGTTGCTTTTATCTGTGCGTTACTAAATATTGGTAAAATAAAAACCAACAAAAGGTTAAGAAAATATTTTTTCATAATCGGTTTTTTATTGGGTTAAAGATAAAACTAAACTTGTAACATGGAATTTTCAAATATTATGCCGTCATTTCAACACAATCATCTTTTAGGGAAATCCATACTATAAACGCTGTTGTAACCGCACAACCATTTCTTCTTTCCAACTTTTAAAATTGCCAGCTGAAATATGCCGCCTGGCTTCGCCCACCAGCCACAAATAAAAAGACAAATTATGTACACTTGCAATAGTAAGTCCAAGCATTTCTTTAGCCTTAATCAAATGCCGGAGATATGCCTTGCTGTAGTAGGCACTAAATTCATTGTCAATGCCATCATCAATGGGTGAAAAATCTCTCTCCCATTTTTTGTTATCGATATTAATAACACCGTTAGAGGTAAACAACATCGCATTTCGGCCATTACGGGTAGGCATCACACAATCAAACATATCAATGCCTAAAGCAATGCATTCCAGAATATTCCACGGAGTACCTACGCCCATTAAATAACGGGGCTTATCAACCGGCAGTATATCGCAGCAATGTTCCGTAAATTCATACATCATCTCCATGGGCTCGCCAACGCTCAATCCGCCAATAGCGTTGCCTGCAGCGTTTTTTGAAGCAATAAACTCAGTAGATGCTGTACGTAAATCCTTGTAGGTACTCCCCTGTACAATTGGAAATAAATTTTGTGAATAGCCATATTTATCAGGCGTACTGTTAAGTCTTTCAATGCACCTGTCGAGCCAGCGATGCGTTAAATCCATACTCTTTTTCGCATAGGTATAATCACTTGGGTAAGGCGGACATTCATCAAAAGCCATAATAATATCGCCACCAATAACCCGTTGAATGTCCATTACTTTTTCTGGTGTAAATAAATGTTTACTACCATCAATATGCGATTGAAAAATTACTCCTTCTTCGTTAATCTTTCGGTTGTTCGCAAGAGAAAAAACCTGGTATCCACCGCTGTCTGTAAGTATTGGTCCGGGCCATCCATTAAACTGGTGCAGCCCTCCCGCTGCTTCCAGGGTTTCTAAACCCGGACGTAAATACAAATGATAGGTATTACCTAAAATAATTTGAGCCTTTACATCATTTACTAACTGTTGCTGTGTTATTGTTTTCACGCTGCCTGCAGTGCCTACCGGCATAAAAATGGGCGTTGCTATTTCACCGTGATCGGTTACTATTTTTCCTGTTCTGGCCTTGGTTAAGGTGTCGGTATGTTCTAATTTAAATTGAAGTGCAGCCATTGAAAATTAAGTGTAGATATTTATTATTTGATTAAAATTTTGTTGTCAATTGTATGTCAGTAAGATGGTTTATTATTTTACATATGAATGCTTATTTTCGCCAAATGAACTTAACTAACTGGCAATTGGTATTATTGGGCGGCCTTTGTTTCATTACGTTGATACAGATTTTTTATTACTTGTATTTCTTTCTACGGTTAGCAATTTATAAACCAACCACCAAGGACATTTCACAAACGCATCCTGTATCTGTTATTATATGCGCCAGAGATGAGGCGGCAAATTTAGCGAAAAATCTTCCCGGTTCTTTAATACAGCAATATCGGACTACACACGAAGTGATTGTGGTAAACGATAACTCTTTTGATGACAGCAAATACCTGTTGGAAGAATTTAAAAAAGAATTTAAACAACTGCACGTTGTGGAACTTAAACAAGAGGCAATGCTTATTGCTGGAAAAAAATTCCCTTTAAGTATGGGCATTAAAGCAGCTAAGTATGAAATTGTGTTGTTGACAGATGCAGACTGTGTACCTGCCAGCGAATTTTGGATCGACAAGATGCAGGCTACCTATGATGACGATACGGAGATTGTACTGGGGTATGGCGCATATCATAAAAGGAATGGCTTACTCAATAAAATTATCCGTTGGGAAACCTTGCATAGTGCCATGCAATATTTTAGCTATTCACTTGCGGGCTGCCCTTATATGGGCGTTGGCAGAAATCTTAGTTACAAAAAAACGATCTTCTTCCGTCACAAAGGTTTTTCTGCTCACAATAAACTTGCAAGCGGCGATGATGATTTATTTATCAATATGGCCGCAACCAATAAAAACACTAAAATCAATATTAACCCCGATTGTTTCACGCTAAGTGAGCCTGCCAAAAACTGGCGGCAATGGATTAAGCAAAAAAGCCGCCATTACACTACCAGCAAGTATTACAAAGGGTTGCACCAATTCTTATTGGGATTGTATTCGTTCTCTCATTTTCTTTTTTATCCACTGCTTGCCGCAACAATTGTATTAGTAAACTGGCAGTTTTCTGCTATAGCATTTGGCGTAAGGTTTATAGTTCAATTACTGGTATTGTATCCTGTTACCAAAAAGCTGCAGGAAAAAGATCTCTTTCCATTCTTCTTATTATTTGACATCGGCATGTTTTTTTACTATTTCTTTTTTGCATTTGCATTAATTAAAAAGCCAGGACAGCAATGGAAGTAGACTTTCCTTTTTTCGATAACCTTTTTGCAATTATTTGTTAATTTATTTTAACAGCCATGTAAATTGGCACAGTATTGAATCATATGATTTTATCAAATAACTTTGGTATGATTTACAATATAACTATGCAGGCAACTTTTGAATCAGAAAAAAACAAGAAGGCGTTTTTATATACCCTTATTATTTGTGGTACTATTTTATTATTGGCTTTCTTAATTACTTTTCCCATCTTAAAAGTAACACCACCCATTGCCCAGGATTTAATGGAAATTAACCTGGGTAATAATGAAGAAGGCTTTGGAGAAAAACAACCATTGATAAAAGGAGAAATGAGCCCTGTTGCAGCACCGGAGCCACAACCAGTTAAAGCAAACGCTCCTGCCCCACTTGCTGAAAACGAAGCCAAACCTGAAGATAATGCAGAAGAAGATGCAGCTGCTGTCACAAAATCAACAAAAGCCATCGTTAAAAAAGCAACTGTTACTCCCGCTATAAAACCTGTTGCTGTTTATAAGAATCCAACGCCGGCACCTGTTACTGCACCAAAACCACCCAAGCCCGTAGCCACCTATAAAGGCCCCGGAAATGGTAAAGGAAATGGTTCGACGGAAGATAATGGCTATCGCTACCAGGGAACCAAGCCTGGCGGAAAGGGTGATGCCGGAGACCCATCCGGCAAGCCCGACAGTTATGGAAATACGCCGGGAGGAAAAAGTGGTGTAAGCGTTCTTCGTGGATCAAGGCCGCTGAATTTGGGTAGCCTTAAATTTGAAGATGATTTTAACGAGAATGCAAAAGTGTACCTTGATGTAAAATACAATAATGCCGGTACTTTTATTAGCAGTGCAGTTTCAAAAGGAACAACTACCTCCAACAATACAATATTATCAATTGCTAAAAGAAAAGCCGCAAGCCTAAAATTTCCTCCTTCAGATGATGGCGGTGTGTCAACGATCATTTTTAATTTCAGGATTAATTGATTGACTATATTCTTTAGAACCCCAATTTTACAGTAGCCCTTTTTTAGAAAAACTGTCAAAATGCAATAGCAATTTTTTCATATTGTGTGTAAAAAATAATACCTGTTTATCAATCATTTAAGTTACTAAAATCCAACTGCTTTGCAGTAGAGATTTTATTCAATAAAGCCAAAAGGGGTTCATTTTCTTCTACTGCAAAATTTGGGTTGAAGTAGCTAATTCTATAACCAACAACTTTAAACCGATATCTGCAGGGCGTATTTTTTAAAATGTAAAATGCCCCGAAAACTCCGGGGCATTTTACATTTTAAAATCCTGATGCAGCTTTACTTTATTTTTTCATATACATCACTTCTTTTACAAGTTTAACTGTTCTAGGAACATCCGGCAAATATGCGGCAACCAGATTGGGTGCATAATGCATAGGCGCATCCACACTTGTTATCCGGCGAATGGGTGCATCTAAATAATCGAATCCTTCTTTTTGTATGCGATAACAAATTTCTGAAGATACTGACGCAAATGGCCACTGCTCTTCTACTATCACCAATCGATTTGTTTTTTTAACGCTTTCTAAAATAGTGAACCAATCAAGCGGACGTATGGTAGCCAGATCTATTACTTCTGCTTCAATACCTTCTTTTGCTAATTCTTCAGCGGCGCCTAAAGCCACCTTCATCATTTTATTAAAAGATACAATGGTTACATCTTTGCCGGTACGCTTAATAAATGCTTTACCTATCGGCAGCAAGTATTCTTCTTCTGGTACTTCTCCTTTTTCGCCATACATCACCTCACTTTCCATAAACACAACAGGATCATCATCCCTGATGGCACTCTTTAATAATCCTTTTGCATCGTAAGGGTTACTTACAGATATAACCTTTAATCCCGGAATATTAGCATACATTGATTCAAAGGCTGTTGAATGTTGTGCCCCCAACTGTCCTGCGCTGCCATTAGCACCACGAAATACAATTGGGCAACCGACCTGCCCACCGCTCATTGCCAGCATCTTAGAAGCAGTATTCAATATTTGATCGAGCGGCAAAACAGCGAAATTCCAGGTCATAAATTCCACAATAGGGCGCAAACCATTTTGAGCGGCACCTACAGCAATTGCTGTAAATCCAAGCTCGGCAATAGGTGTATCTATAACCCTCTTTTCACCAAACTCATCCAGCATACCCTGGCTCACTTTATAAGCACCATTGTACTCAGCTACTTCTTCACCCATTAAAAATACCCGCTCATCTCTGCGCATCTCTTCCTGCATGGCTTCTCTCAACGCTTCTCTAAATGCTATTTGTCGCATGTGGTTTATTTAGTTTTTTAAACAATTCAAAAGACTGATGGTACTTTTGGTGGGCAAATTTATTCTATCAAATCTACATTATCAAATTGAGTTGAAAATACGGGTAAGTTATTTAATGAAAAGATGAAGTGTGGCTAATGGTTTTGTGACAGCAGCACAAATTATGCCCTCAATAAATAGGTTGGCTATTAAATTTAGAATACAGATTTCGTAAACTAAAAAGCTGCCGCAAAAAATTACGACAGCTTTAAAAAATATCCTGACAAAATTATTTTTGTTTAACTACCTGTTTAAATAACTTTCCATTGGCAGTAGTAAACTGAACAATATAGGTGCCGGATGGAACCCTGGATAATTCATCAATTGCAACGTAATTATACCCTTTAATCATCGTTACTGTTTTAGATATTACTTCTCCACCTGTTACATTATAAACTTTAACCAACGTATTTTCATTTTTATCCCAAACAATATTAATATTAAGATTATTGATGAATGGGTTTGGCGAGACAGTAAAGTCAGCTAGTGCTTTTTTTAGTTTTAAAGGAACTATTTTAGAGAAAGCAGTTTTTCCATCTACATCTATTTGCTTTAAGCGATAATAAACTATTGGTGATGTGACATCAGCTATATTATCATTTAGAGAATAATTAATTTTTGAAGTTGAATTTCCACTTGCAGTTTTAGTAGCGACAGTTTTAAACTTAACACCGTCTCCACTTCTTTCAATTTCAAAGCTTCTTGAATTATATTCCATAGATGTGCTCCAGGAAACTTTTACCTTTTTATCTGCCAATAAGGACGCGGTAAATGATGTTAACGTAACAGGAAGCGAGCCCCCGTCTGGATTGATAGTTGCTGTCGCATCATCTACAAAATCTACCAACGCATCCGACTTTACAGATAATCTTGCTGCATTAACTATTTGTGGAATAATTCCATTTGACGGTGTATTTACGGTTACTTTAAACTCAATTTCGAATGAATCAAGTGGTTCAAGATATCCGCCGGCAATGGCACTTGCGTTATTTCCCATTCGGAATATCACCGTTTTTGTACCAGCATCATATTCCGCTATATCATCACCTGAGGCGTCTGTTTTTAGTCCGGAGCTTACACCTCGTCCATAGTTTACCATTAGTGAGTTATTGACATAAGTAACTGTTGAGGGAAGTGGGTCAGTAAGGATTGTTGAATTGGCATTGCCAGCTCCAATATTTTTTCCTTTTAATTTGTAAGTTAGTATTTCTCCGGGCTGTGCAATGTTATCGCTATTGGCATCAGCTACAGATTTAGACAGCTTAATGATAGGATCTTTCATTTTTATAACGAAAGTAATTACTCCTGTAAAATACTGGTCCTGTGATGTAACAAACTGAACTTTAACACTAGATGCATTGGGAAGTATTCCATAACCGGTACCGACATAAAATTGATCAATATCCATCCCCATTTGGTCAGTATAATTGGGATTTTTAGTAGATACGTGAGCCCCATCATTTGAAACTGTGCCATTGAAAAAATTATTTATAGGATTAATCGCATTTGAAAATGCTGTTCCATTAATTTTAAAACTATCTTCTTTGAATCTTGCATCACCCTCCCATGCAATTAAACCCACCTGTGCGTCAGTGTTTGCTAAAGCACCAGAAGGAACATTCAATCCTGTCAATGTAATTGTATTGGTGAAAACACTGTTACCATTAAAAATCTGCTGATAACCATCATAAACCCTGACGCTGTTGAAATTCAAAGTGGGATTTTCGTAAACTACCACAATACTCCATGCTCCGTAGTTTCCATAATCGCCGCCTGTACCTTTTGAAAAAGTTCCATCACCAACAGTATAGGTTCCGCTGCCATTTTGTTGTACTAAGTCTGTAACATCTACATAGGCCTGATAAAGAGAAAATTCTGTGCTTAATCCTGTATTAATTACTGTTTGATTAAGTTGCGCAGCAGCGAATTGCTGGTAAGGACCGCTAGATCCTTTCCTGATCTTAATCCTTTGATTCAAAGGATCCCCCATATCAAAATCAGATTTCAAAGCCCGGCCGCCCCAGTAAAGCCTCGCCATCTTTATAGTGTTTGTGCCGGCTGGTAAAACTAAATCCGCAGAAGAAGAGTTTCTTGTTTCAATACCATCGCCAATGTTGCCATCAATATCAATGTATTGCATATTAGTAACCCCATAATTACCATTATCATACAAGCTATTACCATCAACACTATTTCCGTTCATCGCAACAGTATTTACAGTTCCATTTGCATTTGATGAAAACATTAGCGTATTTCCCAACAAAGCGGTACTGCCTTTTAAATTTTCGGAGAAAACAATTCCAAAACTCCTTGACTGACCATTTGAGTAACCAAATGATAACGAAAGAAAAGAAATCAAAAATAGAGGGTATCTTATTTTTTTAAATAAAATATCTGCGTAAAAATTTTTCATGATGGAGTGTTTTGGTAAGAATAATTAATTTTTTAAATTTATTACTTGACAAGATAAGTGAACATATGAACAATCAAATTAACCCGTGAAAATGTATCACCAGATTTACGTTGAATTAGGTAAAAGTAACAAAAAAAAATGCGAAATAGCGAAATTCGACCGACCTATAAACTTTTGTACTCTAAAATTTAATGAGTTGATCATAAGTTAGTTGGACTGAGAGAAAAGTAATGAGTTTAATCTTTGACTATAGACTAAATTAAACCTTGATACTCAATTACTCTGCAGATTTGTTATTACGTAGTTTCATAACAATACAGGGTAGGTTAAAGATACCTAGATTTATAAAAAAGTTAGCACAGTAAAAAATTAAAAAGTTACAATCAACCAACTCAAGATGAGCACACACAAAAAAGCCACCTTCGTAATGAAGATGGCTTCTAAAAATTGTGCGATGGATCAACCTATTTTTTCAACCTGCATGTAATTCAACTCTACAGGGGTTGCTCTTCCGAATATTTTAACCTGAACTTTTAATTTTTTCTTTTCGTCGTTCACTTCCTCCACCATACCATTAAAATCATTAAATGGTCCGTCAATTATTTTAATCGTTTCACCAATTATAAATGGCTCACTCATTGTCATTCCCCCTGCTTCTCCCATCTCATCCACTTTACCGAGCATTTTGTTTACCTCTGACTTTCTGAGAGAAATAATGTTTCCTTTACTTCCTTTTCCATCAGTTAAAAAATGCATAACATTACTTATGTTGCTTATATGCTGCACAATATCGTCGCTAAGTTTATTATCAGCAACTTCAATCATAACATAACCTGGATAGAAGTTTCTTTCTCTCATCACTTTTTTACCAGCCTGAACTTTATAAACTTTTTCTACCGGTAAAAAAATTTGCTTGATAATACCAGCCCATCCATTGCGAACAATATCTTTATCAAGATACTCCTTTATTTTACGTTCCTTACCACTCACAACACGCAAAACGTACCATTTATTTTCTTTTTCTTGTGCTACTTCTTGTACGATTGATTCTTCCATACTTATTACTTCTTAAATAAACCGTAAACAAATTTTAAAGTCCCGTTAGCAACAAAATCCATTACCCATACCAACGCTGTAATAAATAAAGTAGCACCTAAAACAATCATAGTAGATTGTTGCAATTGTTCCCAAGTGGGCCATGTAACTTTTTCTACCAATTCCTTATAAGAATCCCTGAGATAAGCTGAAAATTTATTCATTGTTCAAGTTTGTTATTTTAAAAAGATAAAGTTCAGAAAAGACAGCATTACTTTACTAGGTAAAATCAGGTGCCTCTCAGTAGATGTATCTTTAAGTTTATTAGCACGGGAACTAGGATTCGAACCAAGATCAAAGGTTTTGGAGACCCGTATGCTACCGTTGCACCATTCCCGTGTTTAGTATTTACTGTAAAGTACAAAGTACTTAGATGTAAAATCTAAGTACTTTGTAAAGATATAAATACTGATTTATTTAAGCGTACTATGTTAGTACTAAATATTACTTAACGATTTCAGTAACCTGACCAGCACCTACAGTACGGCCGCCTTCTCTAATCGCAAACTTCAATCCTCTTTCCATTGCAATTGGTTGAATCAATACAACATTTAATGATGTATTATCACCAGGCATAACCATTTCTGTACCAGCATTCAATGTAACCTCTCCAGTTACATCAGTAGTACGGAAGTAAAACTGCGGACGATATTTATTAAAGAACGGTGTATGACGACCTCCTTCTTCTTTGCTTAAAACGTATACTTCACCTTTAAATTCTGTATGGGGAGTAATAGTGCCTGGTTTGCAAAGAACCATACCACGGCGGATTTGAGTTTTCTCAATACCACGCAACAATAATCCTGCATTATCACCAGCTTCTCCTTCATCCAATAATTTTTTGAACATCTCAACACCGGTACAAGTTGATGCTAAAGGTTTTTCCATTAATCCTACAATTTCAACTGCTTCACCTACTTTAATACGACCTCTTTCTATACGACCAGTTGCTACTGTACCACGACCAGTGATTGAGAATACATCCTCTACACTCATCAGGAATGGTAAATCAACTAAACGTGGAGGAAGCGGAATGTAAGAATCTACAGCATCCATCAAATCATCAATTGCTTTTATCCATTTTTCGTCACCGGCTAAAGCGCCAGTAGCTGAACCTTGAATAATTGGAGTATTGTCACCATCGAAACCGTAAGAAGTTAATAACTCACGAATTTCCATTTCTACTAATTCAAGTAATTCAGGATCATCCACCAAATCAACTTTGTTCATAAAAACAACGATTTGAGGTACACCAACCTGGCGAGCCAACAAAATATGCTCTTTGGTTTGTGGCATTGGACCGTCTGTAGCAGCAACTACTAAAATTGCGCCATCCATTTGAGCCGCACCTGTAATCATGTTCTTCACGTAGTCAGCGTGACCCGGACAGTCAACGTGAGCGTAGTGACGTAATAAAGTAGCATACTCAACATGCGCTGTATTAATAGTAATACCCCTTTCTTTTTCTTCGGGAGCACCATCAATATCATCGTAATTTTTTTTCTCCGCTAAACCTTTTTTTGACAAAACATCGGTAATAGCGGCAGTTAATGTTGTTTTACCATGATCCACGTGACCGATAGTACCAACGTTTAAGTGGGGTTTATCCCTTTTGAATGATTCTTTTGCCATTTTTGTGTTTTTTATTTTTGTTTTGAATATTGGTTAAAATTTAAAGTCACTAAACCACTGACTAATTATTTAGAGCTGTTGATGAGAATTGAACTCACGACCTCTTCCTTACCAAGGAAGTGCTCTACCCCTGAGCTACAACAGCTTGAATTAAAACATCCGCCGTTGCAGGCAGGAATTTAAAAAAGAGCGGAAGACCGGGCTCGAACCGGCCACCTGAAGCTTGGAAGGCTACCGCTCTACCAAATGAGCTACTTCCGCTAATCTAATTTCTATTTAGCTTTTTATATTAATCTGCTAATATAGACACTTCAAAAAAATTAAAGAACTTATTATTTTTAAATTAAGCAATTAAGCTTTTTTAAAATTTATTGTGGGCAGTGGTGGATTCGAACCACCGAAGTCGTAGACAGCGGATTTACAGTCCGCCCCATTTGGCCGCTCTGGAAACTGCCCCTCAATATTTGAATAGATTTTGAATTTTAAAAAGAAAGAAAAAATCTATCATATCTAACTCTAAACCTGTCAACTAATGCGTTGAGCCGAAGACTGGAGTCGAACCAGCGACCTACTGATTACAAATCAGTTGCTCTACCAACTGAGCTACTTCGGCTAATTATTAAAGAACTTTTTTATTGTGTTAAAACTGATTCAAATACCCTTTCAGTTTTTTTCGGATGGCAAAGGTAGGTGAAAATGTTTATTACCGAAATTTTGAAAAAGATTTTTTTAAACATTAATCCTAATAATGTTAATAAGCCATTAACAAAAAAAATCCCCCGGGTTTCGGGGGATACTATTTTAAGCTGCAAGTCTTTCTTTCTTTCGTTTTATTTGCATAATTATAGAATCTAAAGCAACATCAAAACTTTCCTCAAACGACTTGGAGGAGTGCTTTACAAAAATGTCGCATTTGGGAATGTGTACTTTAATTTCAGCAATTTTGTCTTTAATATTATGCACAACATTATCTAATTTTAGAAATACATCTACTTTTGTTATTCGGTCGTGATACTGAAAAATTTTCGATACTTTCTTTTCTACATAGGATACCAATTTAGAATCTGCGTCAAAATGCACAGTCTGAATGTTTACGTTCATAGCAATCTAATTTTAAAGTTTGTGAACAATTGTGATAAAATTTTAGGTAAACGTACTATGTCATAGGCTAATTAATTTTTAAGTTTTTTAACTGGAATTCAGCTTTCAAGTTAGGAATTAAGGGCTGCAATTCCAAATAATTATTTGCTATGTAACATATAAAAAAGGCTTTTTATTGTTCAGTTCAACTTATTATGCTTTAGGGTGTGCTTTTTTATAAACATCTTTCAATTTCTCAATCGTATTATGGGTATATATCTGCGTAGCAGCAAGGCTGCTATGGCCAAGCAGCTCTTTTACAGCATTAATTTCTGCACCATTGTTCATGAGATGGGTTGCAAAAGAATGACGGAGCACATGTGGGCTTTTTTTATCAATGGTGGTAACTAAAGAAAGGTATTTGTTTACAATATTATAAACCATCCTGGCATATAATTTTTTTCCTTTGGAATTGATAAATAAATTAGTAGAATCAAATGATTCAAAATTAGTTCGCTTATTTTTTAAGTACAGTAGAATATTTTCAATTAATATTTTATTTATTGGAACTATGCGTTCTTTATTTCCTTTACCCAATATTTTTATAAAACAGTTACTTGCATCAATCTGAGACTCCTTCAGCGTAACCAATTCTGCCTGACGCATGCCGGTAGCGTAAAACAATTTCAAAATCAATTCCTGCGTTCGCCCATCCCATGTATCAGGAAATTCTACCAGGCTAAACAATGTTTGCATGTCTTTTTCTTCAACATATTGCGGCAGTCGCTTTTTTATTTTCGGAGATATAATTGTTGCCATTGGGCTGGTAGTAATATGCCCCTGCTTTAACTGGTATTTATAAAATGATTTTAAACAGGAAATTTTTCGGTTAATTGATTTTGACTCCATTCCACTATTTTTCAAATCAGCCAACCAACTTCTTATAATTGAACCTGTAACCTGATTTAATGCAATGTCACCAAATTGCTGATATAAGAAATTGAAAAAAGACTGAAGATCGTTTTGATAAGCGACGATTGTATGATTGGAATATCTTTTCTGAAAGGTAAGAAAATCGAGAAAGGGACGATAGATGGATGTGTATTGACCGGGCATAAAAAACTGGTAACAAGTTTTTAAACACTGGTTACCAGTTCAAGTTATTTAGTAAAAGAATATTTTACAAATCTAATTTTCCGCTTGCCATTCCCTGCTTATACACGGCCTTTAAAACCTGTGTACGACGTCTGATGGATGGCTTCATGAAAGACTGCCTTTCTCTTAATTGCAAGAGCGTTTTGCTTTTTTCGAATTTTTTCTTGTATTTCTTTAAAGCTTTGTCGATGTTTTCGCAATCTTTTGAATCAATGATTAACATATTATATACCTCCTTTAATAGATTTTTAAGGACTGCAAAGATAATGGAATAAACCAAACTTCAAAATTCAAATAATATTTTTTTTAAAATGATGAATTTTTATATCTTAAGAATCCCGTTCAATAAAAAATGATGCCAATTCGGCGAGGCATGCCTTTCGTTTTTCAGTTACTGCTATATCCTGTAAATGCTGCAAGGCTGTTTGCAGGTATTTTTCTTTTAACTCTTTAGCCCAGCCATCAATATTACATTTTTTAAAAATGGCCAATACTTTATCCACTTTGTCTGCTGGGTTATCAGTCATTGATTGAAGCAAACTTAATTTTGTACTTTCATCAGCTGCTTCAAGCGCATGTATCATTAGGAAAGTTTTTTTATTTGCAATGATATCCCCACCAATCTGTTTGCCAAATTTCGCCGGGTCACCAAATGCATCAAGGTAATCATCCTGCACCTGAAAGGCAATACCCAGGTTTTTTCCAAACTCATAAATATGCTGCTGGTTTCGTTCGCCTGTACCACCCAGGATAGCGCCTATTTGAAGGCTGGCAGCTAACAACACCGAGGTTTTAAGGGTAATCATGTGCAGGTATTCATCCATACTCACAGTATCCCGTTTTTCAAAATCCATATCCAACTGCTGACCTTCGCAAACCGCCTTAGCCGTATTATTAAAAAGATGCAATACTTTTTGTAAGTGGCCTGCCTTCATTCTATTTAAATACTCATACGCCCTTACAAACATTACATCACCGGCGAGTAGTGCTGTAGATTCGCCATATTTTGCGTGTAATGTCGGCATGCCGCGACGCACAGGTGCTTTATCCATAATATCGTCGTGTATCAAACTGAAATTATGAAATAGCTCAATTCCTGCTGCCGCAAAATAAGCATCCTCATGTATCTCATCAAAGAGCTCATTACCCATTAATACACATACTGGTCTTACTCTTTTGCCACCTAATTGTAAAATATACTGGGCAGGGTCGTACAATGTTGGCGTGTGTTCGGGGAAATGGCGGGTATTAAACTTTTCGTCAAATATTTTCGACAATTCTATGAAAGAGTGCATGGGTATGATAACTTTTATTTCTATTAGATATTAACTTTGTAATAGCAGTGTTTATGGCAACCAATGGTAATCTAACTGGCGTTTATCTAAGTTAGCTGCCGCTACCTGTATTTTTACGCTATCACCCATTCGGAATTTTTTGCCTGTGCGCACGCCTATTAATGCATAATCGCTTTCATCTAAACGGAATTCATCATAATCGCTCAAATCCCTGATAGTAACCATACCCTCGCATTTATGCAATACAGTTTCTACAAAAAATCCAAAACTCGCCACACCACTGATAATGCCATCAAAATCGTCTCCCAGGAAATTTTGCATAAATTCTACCTGTTTATATTTATTGCCTGCTCTTTCTGTCTCCATGGCCTTGCGCTCCCGATCGCTGCAATGCTTGCATTTTTCCTCCATTTTTTTATCAACCTTGATATTTTTATCCAGGCATTCCTGCAATACACGATGCACCATTACATCCGGATAACGCCTGATTGGAGAAGTAAAGTGGCAATAATGCTCAAATCCTAATCCATAGTGGCCGATATTTTTTGAAGTGTAAATTGCTTTTGCCATGGTTCGGATGCCCAGCTGTTCCAGCACATGTTGCTCCGGCTTGCCGTTTACTTCTTTCAATAAATTATTGAATGATTTTGCCACGGCAGCATCATCTTTCATATCGAAAGTGTAGCCAAATTTTTTTGCAAAGGCAACAAATGGTTTTAGTTTCTCTTCATCGGGATTGGCGTGAATACGATAGGGAAATGGCAGTGGCTCTTTATCAATTTTTATTTTTGAAACATACTCGGCAATAGTACGGTTGGCCAACAGCATAAACTCTTCAATCAACTGATGAGATTCGCTACTTTCCTTTATTACAATACCGATGGGTTTACCGGTTTCATCTAATGTAAAACGCACTTCCTGCGAAGAAAAATTGATGGCACCATTATCAAAACGCTGCTTACGAAATTGTTGCGCAAGTTCGTTTAATAATAATATTGCATTGAAATGTGTGCCTTCTTTGGAATCTATTATTGTTTGAACATCTTCGTAAGAAAAACGATGATCGCTGTGTATAACAGTACGCCCAATCCAGTGGTGCTTTATTTCGCCCCTGTTAGTAATTTGAAAAATTACAGAGAATGTATATTTATCTTCATTAGGACGTAGGGAACACAATTCGTTGCTTATTCTCTCTGGCAGCATTGGGTTTACCCTGTCGGGCAAATAAACACTTGTTGCTCTTTCATAAGCAGCCTTATCAAGTATACTGTTGGGCTGTACAAAATGACTTACATCTGCTATATGTACTCCAATTTCATAATAGCCATTATCAAGGTTTCGTATCGATATGGCATCATCAAAATCTTTTGCATCAACCGGATCAATCGTAAAGGTTAAAATGTCCCTGCAATCTTTTCGTTTCCTTAATTCTTCACGGGAAATAGCTTCTGATAATTTCATAGCTTCCTGCAAAACCACTTCGTCAAAAACAAGCGGAAAGCCATTATCAATCAGTAATTCTTTCATGGCCATATCGTTAAGATCTGTGGCTTGTAAAATACTAACCACTTCACCTTCTGGTTTCTTTTCACTTTTATCCCATTTTACCATTTTTACTACTACCCTATCCCCATCAATTGCTCCGTTTAATTTTTCAATAGGAACAAAAAAATCGGGGACCGGTTTGTCTGTTGCCGGTATAAAAAAAGCGATGTCTCTTTTAAGTTGAAGATTGCCAACAAAAGTATTTTGTTTTCTTTCTACAACATCTATAATCTTACCTTCTGTGCGCCTTCCACGGCCACTTTCTTTGTTAACCTGTACTTTTACAATATCACCATGAAAAGCCCTGTTAATATCATTGGGCTTAATCACAATATCCTTTTCCATGCCCTCTACAATTACATACCCCATGCCCCCACGGGCAATGTCCAATCTTCCCTTTACTGTTGACGTATGCGATGATTTTTTTTCTGTTGATTTTTTCTCTTTATCCATAATTAATTGTTTCTGTCAGGTAACAAGACCCCCATTCTATTCAGGCTGCAATGTACCAACAAAATGCTACATTGAGCAAAATCAATCGTTTTGCAGAGCACATCAACCACCACAAAAAAAGTAATCACCAAGACGATCTGGATACTTTCCCTGGTAAGTTTATTTACAGATATAGCCAGCGAAATGTTATACCCGGTAATGCCTGTTTTTTTACAAAAGATTGGCTTTTCAATAATACTAATTGGCATTTTAGAAGGTATGGCCGAGGCTGTTGCCGGCCTCAGCAAAATTTATTTTGGACAGCGAAGCGATCAGGCTGGCAAACGACTTCCGTTTGTACAATTGGGATACACTCTCAGCGCTATCAGCAAACCCATGATGGGCATTTTTATTTTGCCGGCATGGATTTTTTTGGCAAGAACTTTAGACAGGATGGGCAAAGGTATTCGTACAGGGGCTAGAGATGCCCTTTTGAGTGATGAAGCCACCCCTGCAACTAAAGGCCGTGTATTTGGTTTTCACAGAAGCCTGGATACCCTTGGTGCTGCTATTGGCCCAGCAGTTTCATTGTTGTACCTGTATTATAATCCCGGCAATTACCGAACACTTTTTTTTATTGCATTTGTACCAGGTTTAATGGCAATTATCGCCAGTTTTCTAATAAAAGAAAAAAGCAAAAAAACTATTACCAAAACTGCTGAGTCTTTAAATTTTTCAGTTTTTACCCGCTATTGGACCGCAAGTTCTGCTACTTACAAAAAACTGGTTGCTGGGTTGTTATTCTTTGCCTTATTTAATAGCACTGATGTTTTTTTATTATTACAAATGAAAGCAAACGGCCTAAACGACACTTCTGTGATTGGAGTCTATATATTTTACAATCTTGTTTACGCATTACTCGCTTACCCTATTGGCATGCTTGCAGACAGGTTTGGACTAAAAAAAACATTCCTTTGTGGCCTGATACTTTTTACAGTTGTTTATACCTGTTTTGCATTTAAACAGCCTATTACTTTTTACTTTTTACTTATTACTTTCTATGGAATTTATGCAGCAGCTACAGAAGGAATAGCAAAAGCATGGATCAGCAATGTGGTTGATAAGAGTGAAATGGCGTCTGCAATTGGCACCTACACCGGGTTTCAAAGCATAGCTGCATTAATTGCCAGTAGTGTGGGTGGAATGTTGTGGTATTATTTTGGCTTTAAGGTTACCTTCTTAGTTACTGCCACAGCCTCCTTGATGGCGGTGTTTTATTTAAGCAACATCGGTACTAAAAGAGCAAATTCAAACTAATAAAATTTCAATTAAATTTAAATTTCAGTAGAAAGTAAAAAGGAGATTGACCCCGTTATTTGCGCTACTATTATAAAAGTGGCTTCATTAAAAACGATTGCAAAAAAAGGTTTACCCATTTAAGATTTTTATTCAGCATATTTTACACAGGTATCAATTTTATAAAAGTCTTTGCCCTATTTTTAGTTATTAAAAAGATTGTAGCCATTAATCCAGCATTTTAAAAATGGAAAAAATAATTTATTTCTGGGACCACATTACCACTGGCCAACGTGTGCTGACTATTATAGCTCCCTTAATTTTTTTTTGGTTACTGGAATACATCATTCCACTTTTTTATTTTGATAAAAAATATAAAAAAATCAGGCATACCGGTGTGAACCTGCTTTTTCTGTCAACCACACTTATTTTAAACCTGATACTGGGTGTTGCCACAGTTGCCGTTGCCAGCTGGACAACCAACCACCAGATTGGGGTACTTAACTGGATAGCGATGCCTCTTTGGCTGCAGGTTTTGGTGATGCTGTTTGTGATGGACTTATTTGCACAGTATATACCTCATTACCTGATGCACAAAATAAAATTCCTTTGGAGATTTCATGTAGTACACCATAGTGATACGCACGTTGACGTTAGTACCGGAACCCGCCATCACCCGGGCGAATGGCTGTTAAGGGAAAGCTTTACAATTGTAGGTATTATTATTATGGGTGTGCCTGTTGGTTTATATTTCATGCACAGGAGTTTCCAGGCATTGTTTACTTATTTCAATCATGCCAATATCAGCTTACCCAAATGGTTAGACAGAACAATCGGTTTAGTTTTTGTATCGCCTGATATGCATAAATTTCATCACCACGATAAACGTCCCTGGACGGATATGAACTTCGCCAACAGTTTCTCTATTTGGGATAGGTTGTTTGGCACGTTGGTTTACGATGATACCAACAAAATACAATATGGTATTGACACACTAGATGGCAAGTTTGATGAGAACATCGGCTTTCAAATGAAAGTGCCTTTTGATTACAGTTTACTGGTTTCGAAACCAACGATTGAGGAATAATACTTAGCTATCAATAATTTAGATAAGCATTTTTCGTCTCCTTGTAAAGGCTATATCTTCTCACAACAAATGCATTTTTCACAGCATAAATACAATTATCCAAAAACCTAATTCCTCATTGCGAAAAATCATTTCCCGATTGCTAGCGGCACGCTGCGATATCTGTATCATTTTTGCACCTCATTCATAATTAACCAAAAGAGGGATTCAAAAAAATGGAAATTTTTATTAAAAAACAACTGCTTACCGCATTACTGGCAACTCTAATAATCAACTCTATCCGGGCACAACAATTACAGCCCAAAACCACAGACAGCCTATTTAGCAAAAATTTACCCGAAATAACCATTGTGGGCAGGGGAAGCAGGAGCGATTACCAGCAAATGCCCGAAATAGTAGGCACCAATATTTACGCCGGCAAAAAAAATGCATTGATTGTATTGGACAATGTAAAAGGTAATGTAGTAACCAATACCATGCGGCAGGTATTGGCAAAAGTGCCGGGCATTCATATATGGGAAAGTGATCCGAGTGGCATACAAATTGGCATTGCTGCAAGAGGTTTAAGTCCAAACAGAAGCTGGGAATTTAACGTTCGTCAAAATGGATATGATATTGCAGCTGATCCATTTGGATATCCGGAGGCATATTATAATCCACAATTGCAAGCCGTGCAAAGAATAGAGGTTGTACGGGGGCAGGGCTCATTGCAATATGGCCCACAGTTTGGCGGATTGGTTAATTATATATTACGCAACGGCAGCGAAATAGACAAGCCATTTCAAATAGAAACGCAACAAACCATCGGTAGCAAAGGCTTGTTAAACAGTTACAATGCAATTGGTGGTAACACTGCTAAGGTAAATTATTACTCCTTTTTTGACCATCGCAATGGAGATGGTTGGAGGCAAAACAGCCGCTATTATACCAATGCAGTATTTGGTACGGTAACTTATAAAATAACGTCTAAATTTTCTTTAACTGCAGAGTTGATGCACCAGCATGTAAGAAGCCAGCAAGCAGGTGGACTGCCGGATAGCCTTGTGTATGCTGATGCTCAAAAAAGTTTTCGCAGTCGAAACTGGTTCGATATTACCTGGACAATGCCTGCCTTAATGGCGAATTTTGCCATCAATGATCATACACGCTGGAACACCAAGTTATTTGCAACCATTGGCGACAGAAACAGCGTAGGATTTACCGCTTCCATTACAACAAAAGACAGCATCAATACTGCGACAAAAGAGTACAATAACCGGGTTTTAAATGCCGATAAGTATAGGAATTATGCTTTGGAAAGCCGCATCATCACGGATTATTATTTGGGTAAGATGAAGAATAGTTTATCCGGAGGCATCCGGCTTTACACCGGCACAACCACAAGGGTTGCAGATGGAAAAGGAACAACAGGAACTGATTACAACATGACTGTTATTGGAAATTATCCCAGGGATATTGCATTTACCTCACACAATGTTGCTGTTTTTGTAGAAAATATTTTTAGAATTTCAGATAAATTTTTGGTAATACCTGGTGTAAGGTATGAATGGCTGGAAGGCGCAGCAGGTGGCAGAATTGGTTACGCCCCCAATGGCGGTGCTGCAATTAAATTACAGGAAGTAAAACGGAGCCGCAGTTTTGTATTGGCAGGATTGGGCACTGAGTATCATCTTACAAAAAGCACAGAAATTTATGCCAATTACAGCCAGGCATACCGTCCTATACAGTTTGCGAATTTACAGGCACCACCAACAACGGATGTGGTAGATCCTAACCTAAAGGATGCCAAGGGATATAATATTGATTTGGGATACCGGGGCAAAGTCAGCAATTTTCTTCAGTTTGATATCAGCGGATTTTATCTTCAATACAATA
Source organism: Chitinophagaceae bacterium (assembly GCA_025360525.1). Taxonomy (GTDB): domain Bacteria; phylum Bacteroidota; class Bacteroidia; order Chitinophagales; family Chitinophagaceae; genus Ferruginibacter. Next base: position 56,422 of record JANYCA010000197.1, read on the forward strand.
ACCGGGTAGGAACTATTACACCAACCGGCACTAACTACCGGCTGATTACAAATGTTGGAAACAGCAGCAGCAAAGGCTTTGAAGGATATGCAGAAATTGACCTTGTGAAAGCTTTTACAAAAAGCATTAAAACAACATTATCCATTTTTGGATCCTACGGTTATACAAATGCAACCTATAGTGGCGATCATAAAGACGCACAAACAAAGGGTAAAAAAGCAGAGAATGCACCAACCAATATTGTCCGTTTCGGTATTACAGCTGGCTACAAAACTGTCTCTTTAACAGCTCAAATAAATTATGTTGACAAAGCCTACAGCGATGCAAACAATACAATAAAACCCACGGCTAATGGACAAACAGGTTTAATTCCTTCTTATTCAGTTACTGATTTAACGCTCACGTATCTACACTCAAAAAAGTTCAATATAAAAGCAGGGTTTAACAACATCTTCGACAAACGCTACTTCACACGTCGTGCAGGCGGTTATCCAGGGCCAGGTGCGTTACCGGGTGATGGCAGAACCTTATTTGTTTCGGTAGGTGCAAAATTTTAAGTACAAGTAGCAAATACACTTTCAATTAATTTAGATCAACCGATAAGAGTTGATAAAACGAGGCCGCCTTAAAATGCAGCCTCGTTTTGAGTTTAAGAATTAAAAAAAAATATTGTTTTAAGACGTTTAATAACAAAGTCTTATAGAACCAAACCCAAATCAATTGGAAAATTTTTTAATTATATAAGAACGCTAACGACAAAAACTAACAATTTTGTCTAATATTTTTACGTTAGTCTTGCGCACCCTAGTTTTTAAAATGAACTAAAGTTCCACATAACTACTACAAGTATTGAAAAAGCACTTATTATTAATTACAGTCGCTATTACATTATTAATTACTCCATTGGTAAATTTTGCACAGGCGCCTTTTTTGGGAACTGCAGAAAATTTTGTACTTTTTACCGTTGAAGGTGCATTAGCAAATACCGGCATATCTCTAATTACCGGAGATATCGGGACTGGTGTTGGAGCTGTTACAGGATATTCCGAAGTAAATGGTTCTGTCCACATTGCCGATGCTGTAACAACGCAGGCGTCAACAGATGTATTAAATGCTTACAATCAGCTAAATGCCGTTATACCAACAGCGTATCCCGGAGTTGTATTGGGTAATGGCCAAATACTCGGTGCTGGCATATATGCTATTGCCGCTGCAGCATCTTTAAATCTTACACTCACTTTAGACGGCCAGGGAAACCCGGATGCCGTCTTTATAATTACAACTGGTGGAGCCTTTACCACTGGCGCATCTTCACAAGTAATTTTAATCAATGGAGCCAAATCCTGCAATGTGTTTTGGAAAATAGAGGGAGCTGCTT
>JANYCA010000027.1 GCA_025360525.1 Chitinophagaceae bacterium
ATAAATTGTTTTGCTGGCATCCAGGGGCAGGCATCGCCGCAACCCATGGTTACCACTGCATCAAACGGTGCAAAGGCTTTTACTTCGTTCAGGCTTTACTATCGTGTATGCTTAAATCATAGCCTAATTCTTTCATTGCTGCAATAGCTTTGGGATTTACAATACCGCTCGGTTTGCTGCCGGAGCTGTACGCTTCAACATTTTCACCGCCTAATATTTTGGCAAATGCCTGGCTCATCTGAGAACGGTTGCTGTTTTCTATGCAAACAAAAAGCAGCTTTATTTTACGCATACTATTAATCAAAAAATAAAAGAATCAGGTGATAATATATTCACTCATACATGAATTAAACTAGCAACAGCCGCTTCCCGGCTCACAACATTTTTTTTCATCCTTTGCAGGCTTTTCTGCATATACAGTAATGCTGGTGATTTTTGTATTGCCGTTTTTATATTCAGCAATTTCATCAGTGTTTAAATAATTGGCTAAAATGTTTTCCGGAATAACGATGGCTTTGTCTTTTTGCAAAGTGATATTTTTGAAACCGGCCGCTTCAATAATTTCCAAATAAACCTCTTTTTGAATAGCACCGCTTACGCAACCAGCATACAATTCCGCCACTTCTTTCCATTTATCGGGTAACTGTCCTTCCAGTACAATATCAGAGATAGAAAAATGACCACCAGGCTTTAATACCCTGAAAATTTCGCTGATAACTTTGTATTTGTTGGGTACCAAATTCAATACACAGTTGCTTACAATTACGTCTGCATAGTTACTGGTAACGGGCATATCATCAATATCGCCCAGGCGAAACTCAACATTATTTAATCCAAGCTTTTCAGCATTGTCTCTTGCTCTAGCAATCATGGCTTCTGTAAAATCAACCCCCATTACTTTACCTTTTTCGCCTACCAAACGACGGGCAATAAAAGCATCGTTTCCTGCGCCACTGCCTAAGTCTATTACGATATCCCCTTCTTTTATTTTTGCAAACTCAGTAGGCAATCCACAGCCCAGCCCTAAGTCTGCATCGGCATTGTAGCCTTCCAGTTGGGTGTAATCATCTGCCATAATATTGTACACTTCATCCCCACAGCAGGAGGAAGTAGCTCCACAACAGGAAGTGGCATTTTGAGTTTGACTTTGTTGCGCAATAGCAGCATACTTTTCTTTTACGAGTTCTTTAATCTGGGTATCACTTTTCATGGTTATTCTTTTGCCCCCATCCCTAAAAGTAGATAAGGAGATTTTTACAATATTTTTATTCAATAACAATTCCCTTCCTTTTCGCTATAGATTTAGCAGCAGGCTTTTGCATTTTGCACTTTCAGTTTATTAAACAGAAAGCTAAATTCTCCCATAAATATTTCAAACGCCTTCCAGTTAATGCAATAACAACTGCGTGGGCCATCCACCGTACCATTAATCAATCCGGCATTTTTTAATTCTTTCAGGTGCTGCGAAACAGTAGATTGTGCCAGCGGCAATACCTCTACAATCTCACCACAAATACATTCGTTTTTCTCCGCCAATACTTTTAAAATGGCGATTCGGGCAGGATGAGCCAACGCTTTGGCAAACGCTGCCAACTCCTGCTCTTTTTGAGAAAATGATTCTTTTTTGTGTATTGCCATATTTAAGTAGCGATTTTTTGAAAGCTGCAGAAAAGGAATTGCTGGATGGTTTTAAAGGGCGTAACATGATCTGTTGTAATGCAACGAATTTTAGAGAACCATTTTTGCAGCGTGGATGCTAACATGTTTTCACTGTATTGTTTTACAGGCAGACCGCTGCATTTTTCCGGTCCGGCTGTAGAAAAAGTCCCTATAATTAACTTCCCCGTGGGGCTGATGTGCTTTTGAGCTACCGACAAATATTTGTCAATTTCAGTTGCGGTAGTTAAAAAATGAAAGGCAGCCCTATCATGCCAGCAATCGTATTGTTCCTCACTATTCAGTTGCAAAACATCACTAACAATCCATTTAACTGCATTAGCTTTTACGCCCAACCGCATTTTTGCGTTATTAATTGCTGTTGCGGAAATATCCAGAACAGAAATATTTTTATACCCCAAATGCAGGAGATGATCAACAAAGAGACTATCACCACCACCCACATCAATAATAGCTGCATCTGCAGGAATAGCCAGCTGCTTTACAAAATCCAATGATTGCATTGGCGTTGACTGATACCAGCTAACCTCATTTGCCTGGTTGGTATTAAACACCTGTTCCCAATGTTCCTTTTTATTCATTGTTTAATTTTATATCGCAAATATACGATTTAATGAAAAAAACAAAAATAAATTTGTTGCCAAAACGTTAGGAGGTAACAAGCTAAAACGGCATCTTTCCATTTTTAATTGATTGGTTGCAAGGCTATTATTTTTTATGTACTATTTTAAATGGGATAAATTTATAACTACATATTAAAAAGCTGCCTGCGAACGTTATATAATTGATGGACCGTTTTAACTAACTTAAGAATTGGATTCAATAAACAAACAGCACAAAACAAAGTAAATAGGGTATGCTAATTATTTTTAACATCAATTGGCCTATAGCCAGCAATTACGCCCAAGCATTGCATGATTAATATCAATACTTTTGTGGCAACTCAAAAAAAACTTCCATGCATACCATTTTAATTACCGGTGGTGCCGGCTTTATAGGCTCTCATTTAACCAGGTTGTTCGTAACAAAATATCCGGGGTACAAAATTGTAAATCTTGATGCCCTTACCTACGCTGGTAACCTTGAAAATTTAAAAGACATTGAAAACAATGCCAACTACAGCTTTGTAAAAGGCGACATAACGGATACTGCCTTATTAAAAGAGCTGTTCGATATGCATCAATTTACTGCTGTTTTGCATTGCGCAGCAGAAAGCCATGTAGATAGAAGCATTACCGATCCGCTTGCATTTGTAACCACCAATGTTGTAGGTACGGCCACCCTGTTGCTTGCAGCCAAGCAACATTGGCATGGCAATTATGAAGGCAAAATATTTTATCACATCAGCACCGATGAAGTGTATGGTTCGCTAGGGGCAGAAGGATTTTTTACAGAAGAAACAGCTTACGACCCACGTAGTCCATACTCTGCCTCTAAAGCATCGAGCGATCATTTGGTAAGGGCATTTTACCATACTTATCATATGCCGGTAAAAATTTCAAATTGCAGTAATAATTACGGCCCTTATCATTTTCCGGAAAAATTAATTCCCCTTTGTATTCATAATATCATCAACAATAAACCCCTGCCCATTTACGGTAAAGGAGAAAATATACGTGATTGGCTTTATGTAGAAGACCATGTAGGTGCCATTGATGTTATTTTTCATAAAGGACGCATTGGAGAAACCTACAATATTGGCGGACACAACGAATGGACCAACATTGCACTGGTTAAAGAATTGTGCAGGCAAATGGATACCAAGTTAGGCAGACCAGCAGGCGATTCGGAAAAGTTGATTACGTATGTAAAAGACAGGGCAGGCCACGATTTACGCTATGCCATTGATGCCAGCAAATTAAAAGATGAACTGGGCTGGCTGCCATCGCTGCAATTTGAAGAAGGCATATCAAAAACGATCGACTGGTACCTTACAAACAGCGATTGGCTGAATGCAGTAACCAGCGGTAACTATCAGCATTATTACGAAGGACAGTATGTGAAGCGTTGAGGAAGAAGTTGAATGTAGTTTAAAGTGGTTGAATATTGTTTAAAGTGGTTTAAGGTAGTTTAATGAAACAAGATTAATGAATTGAGTAAATACGCCTTAATTTTTTGATCGGTACCCTCATCTGTTAGTTAAATAAAATCTTAAACAATGAATTATCAATTTTCTTTTGAAAAGCTGGAAGTTTGGCAAACAGCAAGATTGTTAGTTGGTGATATTCATTTGGTAACCAGAAATTTTCCTGAGTCAGAACGATTCGGTTTAACAAATCAGATGCGAAGAGCAGCAAATTCGGTATGCGCCAATCTAGCAGAAGGGGGAACAAGACAATCTTCCAAAGATCAAGCTCATTTTACATCAATCGCTTATGGGAGCCTGATAGAATTATTAAATCACCTTATTATTTCCAATGATCTTGCTTTTTTAGAAGCGGAAAAACTAGATGAATTAAGGGCTAAAATTCAACCACTATCAATCAAAATAAATAATCTCAGAGTTAAACAATTTTCGCTTATTGCGAAATAAAAAATGATTTTATGCATGCTATTATCAGGTTAAACTTAATCTAATTTTCTTTTGACAGGTATAATCAAGAATTAACCAAGTTCAACCATATTCAACCAAGTTAAACTACATTCAACCACGTTCAACATTATTTAACCACATTCAACCACTTTAAACAATATTCAACAACCTAATGAAAGGAATAATACTAGCAGGTGGCAGCGGCACAAGACTCTATCCTATTACAATGGGAATCAGTAAGCAATTAATGCCCATTTACGATAAGCCAATGATCTATTATCCGCTGAGCACCTTAATGCTGGCAGGAATAAAAGAAATCTTAATCATTACTACACCCGATGACCAGGAGCAGTTTATCCGGCTGTTGGGAGATGGCGCTCAATGGGGTTGTAAAATTGTGTATGCAAAGCAGGAAGTACCAAATGGCCTTGCACAGGCATTTGTAATTGGTGAGGAATTTATCGGCACCGATAGCGTGGCATTGGTTTTAGGTGATAATATATTTTATGGCTCCGGCTTTAGTAAGCTGTTGCAGAATTCCGCCAATCCTGATGGTGCGGTAATATTTGCGTACCCGGTAAGTGATCCGGAAAGATACGGTGTGGTGGAATTTGACAAAGACTTTAATGCCATCAGTATTGAAGAAAAACCATTGCAGCCCAAAAGTCACTTTGCTGTACCAGGCCTTTACTTTTACGACAATGAGGTAGTTGCTATTGCCAAGGCAATTCCCCCAAGCCCAAGGGGCGAATATGAAATTACTGATGTAAATAGAATATACCTGCAAAATAAAAAGCTGAAAGTAGGCGTTTTAAACAGAGGCTTTGCATGGCTCGATACCGGAACGTTCGATTCGTTGAGCGACGCTTGTGAATATGTAAGGGTTATTGAAAAAAGGCAGGGACTTAAAGTGGGCTGCCCCGAAGAAATTGCATGGCGGATGGGCTTTATTACCCGGGAAGAATTGATGGTGCAGGCAGAAAGATTAAAAAAGAGCGGCTATGGTGAATATCTGAAGAGAATTGCACTTAAAGTTGACACGTTTGAATAAATGCAATGCAGCAAGGGAGTACAGGTATTAAAACGGATTGACAAAAACATTGTAGGCAGTAAGTTTGGAGACCAAAACTGATCATGAAAAACCGTGTTGACGCAGACGGACCAGGCATCAAACAATTGACAATCGATAAAGAATTCGCTTTGAATTCAATAATAATTAATGGCAACCATATCCAATATTCTCAAGTACAGTAAAAGCGGTCAGCTTAAGAGTATTGCTATATATACCTTCTCCAATTTTTTTAATAAAGGCATTTCTTTTTTATTGCTGTTTTACTTTGCGCATGTACTTAGCCAGCGTGACTTTGGTATACTCAATTTGTTTAGCAACAGTATCCTTTTTTTAATGCCATTTATTTCGTTGGGTATTTTACAATCTGCCAATACAGAGTTTTTTAAAATTGAAAAAAAAGAATTCAGGAATTTTTTTAGCACAACATTGCTCATGCCCGTTGTGGTAACCTTACTGGCAATACTACTGCTCGTCCTTTTTAAAAACCCTCTACAGCAACGCTATCCTTTTCCATCCTTATTTATTTTACTGATACCCGTTATTACCCTGTTTAGTTTTTTGAATGAGCACCTGATCAATATGGTTCGTAATAACAACGACCCTATAAAATACCTGTTTGTTAACATAGGCAGATTGCTGGCAGAAATAACACTGGCAATCTTTTTTATCAGTGCTTTAAATTATGGCTGGATAGGCCGGGTAATGGCGATTTTTCTTTCCATGCTATTTGTAGCAACCTATGCATTTATTTATTTCAAGGATCAACAGTTTTTGTTTGGCAGCATCAAAAAGAAATATATTTATGATGAGCTGCGGTACAGTGTGCCAATTATTGTAATGCAAATAAGTGTGTTTTGTATGGGCTCTTCAGCCGGATACTTTATAGAACATTTTACACATGATTTTGCTGCCGTGGGAGTTTTCAGCATCGCTGCTACATTTGGCTCTGTCATTATCGTATTGTGTACGGCATTGCTGCAATATGTGTACCCCAAAATTTACAGCCTGCTCTCCCAAAAAGAAGTTGACTACCATGCTATTGGTAAACAGTTTATTTTTTATGCAGTAAGCATGTTGCTCGGTACCATTGCTGTAATTGTACTTACGCCAATGGCATTCAATATAGTACTGAAACCAACATACTCCGGCGGTTTATCTTATTACTTTTTTATCTGTATTGGTTATTTTTTCTGGTCTATCAGCTATTTTTTTTATGCATTTATGCTATATCACAAGCAGAAAAAGAAAATATTATTTGCCTCCATTATTTCAATTACAGTTAGTATCCTATCACATTATTTTTTCATTAAAAAATTGGGCGCCTATGGCGCTGCCGTATCTATGAGTATCGTTTATTTTATCGTACTGATTATTACAATATTATTTGTTTACAGACAAATAGTTCCGCTTTTTGTAACCAAAAAAATTGCCGAATACTATGACCACCATGATTAATACAAAACCGATATACAACCTGCTGGAAAAAATAACTTTCGGAAAGGGGCTGAACAAAACGGTGAATGGTGTACGATTGAAATTACCAGCAAAATATATCCGCTATTTCCCTTCGGATTATGAATCAGAAAATTATACTTTCCTGAAATCATATTGTAAGCAAGGGGCTGTAGTTATTGACATTGGTGCTCACATTGGTTTGTTTGGTGCAATTGCTGCAAAGCTAACTGGCGAAAACGGTAAAGTGTTTTCGTTTGAGCCTGCAACCAATACTTTCCCCGTTTTGCAACAGACCATCCGCATCAACAAACTGGATTATTTAATGGAACCCATTAACCAGGCCATGAGCAAAGATACTGGTACAACTACTTTTTTTATTTCGGCTGATGAAGCGGATGTAAGCAACAGCCTGGTATCGTATAAAGTAGATCGTGAATTAATTGGCATAGAAGTAGAAATTAATACGATTGATAATTTTGTAATTGAAAGAAAACTGGCAAGCATTGATTTTTTAAAAATAGATGCAGAGGGAGTTGAGTATGATGTACTGCAGGGTGGAATTGAAACCTTTAGAACATTAAGACCCCATATTATATTGGCAATACATCCCGAACCAATTGCAAAGAAAGGCGATACAATGGAGGAAATATACGACCTGCTGGCAGCGATAGACTACAAAATATTATACAGCAAATCTCCCATTTCCAGGGAAGCGTTTTGTGCAAGAAAAGATATGTTTGATTTGCAATTAATACCCAATTAAATTGATAGAACAACTAATTTATACCGCAAAACCTCAATGAGCTTTGATAGTCCCTATTTACTTCTTTGTCTTAATACAAAGAAGTAACAAGAAAAATCAAGGCTTCATAAAAAAGACTAAAAATTTGAATGTATGGCTAAAATGAAATTAGCTCAATCTTCAGAATATGCCTCGCCTTTTGAACAACTTACAGGCATTTTGCTAAGTCAGGCATCTGTAACTTCAATTTCATTTCTTAACGCCACACATTCAAATTTTCTTAACGTCTTTTTTATGAGGCCGGCAAAAGGATTGCGGTTAAAGCTTATTAACCTATAAATTGATTTCAACAGCATGTATTTTGCCTTGTTTAAAATAACTTCCAATTGAAAAAAGCGCAGCTAATAACGTGAAAAAAACAATTGTTCATATCATTGATAATATGGCACGGGGCGGCGCAGAAACCATGCTTGCCAATGTTATAAGACAATTGCCGGAGTACAACAATATCATCGTAACCCTGTATCCCGAAAATGAATTCGGAAAAGAATTGAATGAAGTTCCAATACACTGTTTGCACCTGCGTTCACATTTTCAATTACCATTAGCTGCAATAAAACTCAGGCGTTTTATCAGAAAAAATAACGTGCACATTGTACATAGCCATTTACTCTGGAGTACCGTAGTTGCAAGGATGGGTACACCAAAAAAAATACCCCTTTTCACCACAATCCATACGTATGCTGCAGCTGCTATTGAATACAGTAAGTGGTATATGAGGTTATTGGAAAAATTCACTTACAGGTTTAGAAAAAGTATCATTATATCAGTGGCAAATGTATCATTAGAAGCCTATTTCAATGTACTTGGAATAAAACCCAATAAAGCATATATCCTGCACACTTTTACTGATACGGCCATTTTCAACAATAGCAACAACTATCAAAAAAAAGGCAGTACAGGAACGTTTCGATTGGTTACAGTAGGCAACTTAAAGGAGGCAAAAAATCATTTCTTTTTATTGAATGCATTTAAAAAACTAAAACAGCAAAATATCAGTCTTGATATTTATGGAAAGGGCTCTTTAGATGTTCCCATGCAAAAGATGATTGATGAATACGGATTGAATGTAACACTAAAAGGGCAGGTAGAAAACGTTCCGGAAATAATAAAAAACTACGATCTTTTTGTAATGTCATCTATTTATGAAGGATTCTCCATAAGTGTTCTGGAAGCCATGGCATTGGGCATGCCTTTGCTGCTGAGTGATATTGCTTCATTCAGGGAACAGTGTGAGGATACAGCTGTTTATTTCAATTTAAAAGACAGCGACGATTTTATAACAAATCTACTTGCTTTAATAAACGATCAGCAGCAAAGAGCAATATTGGGTAATGCGGCTAAGCAAAGGCTGGCGCAAAACTTCACCATCGATAAGCACATGCAGCAATTGAAAGAAATTTATAGCAGTGCTTTTTCTGACATAGAGCAGCCGGCTCTTTCGTAATAATATTTACCTATTTTCGTTTTTACTCAAACCCCCGATATATGTGCGGCATCGCAGGCTTTATTTCTCTTACCAACAGCATTACCGAAGCCCAGCTAAGGGAGGCAACCCAATTGATACAGCACCGTGGCCCCGATGCAAAAGGATTTTATTTTTCGGATGATAACAGCGTTGGCCTTGCGCACAGGCGACTTTCCATTTTAGATTTATCTGCGGCGGCAAACCAGCCAATGCTTTCTGCCAATGGCAGGTACTGCATCGTTTTTAATGGAGAAGTGTACAATTTCAATGAACTTAAACAACAGCTTACCGATAAAGGAACTTCTTTAAAAACAAATTCTGATACAGAAGTAATTCTGGAATTGTTTGCACAAAAAGGTCCGGCCTGTTTTGCCGAAATGAATGGCATGTTTGCTTTTGCCGTTTATGATAATAAAGAGAAAGTAGTCACCATTTGCAGAGACCATGTGGGCATTAAACCGCTGTTCTTTTATGCTGATGAAAGCAATTTTATTTTTGCATCAGAACTCAAAGTGATCAAACAACTGGCAGGTAAAAAGTTATCTGTTAACAGCAAAGCCATTCCGTATTTTTTACACCTGGGATTTATTCCCGAACCATTAACTATCTATAACAATACGCATAAATTTCCGGCTGCTCATTTCCTGCAAATCAAATTAGAGATAAAGTCATTTGAAGAAGTTGCTAAAGAAATAACCGCCTTCTGGAAATTACAAGACATTATTCAGCCGGCGGTTATCAGTGATGAAGCAACAGCAAAAAAACAGCTGAATAATTTATTGTTTAATGCAGTGGAAAAGCAATTGATAAGCGATGTGCCTGTCGGTACTTTTTTAAGTGGCGGAATTGACAGCAGCCTTGTAACAGCAATATCAGCAAAGGTTTGCGGTAGTGCTGCCATTAAAACATTTAGTATTGCCATTGACAATGGCAAATACAATGAATCTAAATTTGCCCGGCAGGTAGCAGCTCATTTACATACGGAACATTATGAATTTAATGTAAAAGAAAAAGAAGTATTGGAGTTGGTAGATACCTTGCTGCCGACATATGATGAACCCTTTGCTGATACTTCTGCATTCCCCACCATGATGGTGAGCCGGCTGGCAAAACAGCATGTAACGGTTGCATTAAGTGGCGATGGTGGTGATGAATTGTTTCATGGATATGGAACCTATGAATGGGCTAAGCGCTTGTCGAATCCATTGATGCCATTGATACAAGGGCCCTTGCATTTGGCTTCTAAAATGATGGATAATAAATACCAACGTGCCGGTAACCTTTTTGATAACAACGGGCAACATATGCAGACGCATATTTTTTCGCAGGAGCAATATTATTTTAAAGAAAATGAACTGGCACAGTTGCTGGTACATCCAAATTTTAGTTTTGATGTAATCAATTCGTTGCCTGTTACAGCAAGAAAATTAACTGCAGCAGAGCAACAATCCTTTTGGGATTTTAATCATTATTTAAAGGATGATTTACTGGTAAAAGTAGACAGGGCAAGTATGCAATATGCATTGGAAAGCAGGGTGCCCCTGCTAGATTACCGGCTGGTAGAATTTGCCTATAACCTGGCTCCGGCGCTTAAAATTAAGAACGGCTGCATGAAGTATCTCCTGAAAGAAGTGTTGTATGATTATCTACCCAAAGAAATTTTTAATCGTCCCAAATGGGGCTTCAGCATACCTTTGGTAAAATGGCTTAAGACAGATTTAAAATATTTACTGAACAAATACACGTCAGTAGAAATCATACAAAAACACCAGGTTGTAAACGAAGCGGTTGTACAAAAAATAAAAGCGCAATACTTAAGTGGAACTGATTATTTATTCAACAGACTGTGGCTGATAATTGTGCTGCACTGGTGGCTGGAAGAAAACAATGGCTAAGGAACGAATGCAAAAAAAAATCCTTTTTATATCATACGATGGAATGACCGACCCACTGGGACAGAGCCAGGTAATACCCTATTTACAAGGGTTGAGTAATAATGGATTTCAACTATTTATTCTCAGTTGCGAAAAGCAAGCTGCATTTCTGCAAAACGAAACTGCCGTTCAAAAAATGCTGGCCGGTTACAATATAAAATGGGTGCCCATTAAATATACCAAAAAGCCGCCGGTACTATCAACACTAAAAGATATTATTAACCTTAAAAAGAAAGCCAAACAAATTCATCGCTTGTATCACATTGACATGGTTCATACCAGGCCGGGTATTCCGGCGTTGGTAGGCCTGTGGATGAAGCAAACAATGGGTGTAAAATTTCTGCATGATATACGGGAGTTTTATGCACAAAGCCGTGTAGATGGCGGCATGTGGAATATTCAACATCCACTCTATAAAATAGTGTATCGTTATTTTATAGAGAAGGAAAAACAACAGGTGGCCAAGAGTGACGGCATCGTATGCCTTACGTATGCAGCAGAGAAAATTATAAAGCAATTACCGGAATATAAAAGCAGCGTTCCCCTTGCAGTAATTCCCTGTAGTGCCGACATGGATTTGTTTGACCCTGCAACCATTAATGCTGGTCAAAGACAGCAGTTGCAGCACGAATTAAATATAGGCGAAAAGGATATTATCATCAGCTACCTTGGCTCTATTGGCGGCTGGTATATGACGAGTGAAATGCTTCGGTTTTGCAAACGCTTATCTGACCAAATTCCACAGGCAAAGTTTTTATTTATCTCACCACACCTGCATGATGTAATAGCCGGCAAAGCAGCCAAATACGGACTGCCTGCCGATAAGCTGATTGTAAAACATGGCAAACGGGCCGAAGTTCCTGCACTTTTATCCCTTAGCAATTATTCCATTTTTTTTATCAAACCCTGCTATTCAAAACTATCTTCGTCCCCCACCAAACATGGAGAAATTATGGCCATGGGCATACCGGTAATTACCAACAGCGGCGTGGGTGATGTGGAAGAAATCGTTCACAAATACCATGGCGGTTTTGTACTGAATGAATTTACAGATGAAGCATTTGATGCTGTGATAGCTGTCATCTTTGGCAATAAAAAATTTGATACTGATGAAATTCGGAGTGGCGCAACAGATTTTTATTCACTGAAGAAAGCAGTGGAGCAATACACAGCCATTTACAGGGAAATACTTTGTTAGGAATTAAGATTTTAAATTGTGACAAATACTGTCTTTGTTGAAAGCCCCTGCCACAGGCAACCTAAACCATAAAAAAAGCTCGAAACTGGTATGCCGTAAAAGGGAGTGACACAACGGTGTTCAATAGAGGTATGCAGCTGCTCTCAAAAAAATTATTTATTATTCCGCCGGTTATCGTCTCTTACTTTATCCCAGTATTTTTTTGCAACCATCAACATACCAAAGCTTTCTCCTTGTTGCTTGCCGAGATGTTTGTGGTGCATTTTGTGGGCCCAGCGTATGGTGCGGATGTAGGAGTTGTTGCTTCGGGTAAACCATTTAAAACGCTGGTGTATTATTACTTCGTGTACAATAAAATAGGCCAGGCCATACAGTGCGATACCAAAGCCAATGGCGGCTACCCAATAGAGTTGGTTTTGCAAACCAAGCATTATGCAGAGCCAGCTTGGGATGGCAAATATCAAAAAGAAGGCATCGTTTTTTTCGAAGAATCCGAGGCCTTTTTGGTGATGATCTTCGTGCAGGTACCAGAGAAATCCATGCATTACATACCGGTGGGTAAGCCAGGTAATGCCTTCCATTATAAAAAAGGTAAGCAACACGGTTGATATAAAAAGTATCCAGTTCATGATGGGCTGTTAAGGAATGTTCTTAGTAATAAAAAAAACATCAGTTGAATGAGTAACAAATTTACAGCAAAATTGTTTTTTTTGACAAAGGGAGCTGTATGAAAAACCAATAGCAGCAGGGCACTGATCACATACCAGCAAATGTAATTTAACAAGGGTATGCTGCCATCGCCCAGCCATTTCCAAAAGCCCAACTGCACTGCAACCGGCTCCATCAGCCAATCGAATGCTACGGCTAATGTGGCGCTATCGGTAACCAGTGAAATTGTTTTTAATGTTTTGGAAGGTACCTTGTTGGTAGCTGCTACTTTTTGAATGGCCTTGTTAAGCAATGTATGCATGGCAATGCCGCAACAATAAATGGTAATAAACCAGTTGATGCCAATCATTAACGGCACCTGTTTCCATTTAAAACCCAGCACATTGCCGTAACTGTAATCTCCAAAAAGATAACCTGTGTTTACACCGATAACTTCTACCCCAAAACCTACCATTGCAGTGAGGATTAAAAAGCCATAAAACCAGCTGTTTTTTTTCGGCTGCGTCCATATTAATAATCCAAATGAAAGCAGCAGGTTGACGGGGGTAGAACGTATGATGAGATCGCTTTTAAAAACCAGTATACCCACCAGGCCAACTATATGAAATATTATTGCAATAGCTGTTGCTATTGCATTACGGGACGAAAGGATGGAGGAAAGCTTAAACAGTTTAGGTTGTTTTTTGATGGTTATCAGATGCTATTAAATCGCTTACAATTTTTGCACTTTTAAGGCAAAGCGGAATACCGCCGCCGGGATGTACACTGCCTCCGCAAAAATACAAGCCGCTAATGGAACTGGTAAAATTGGCGTGGCGTACAAATGCCGCCATTTTTGAATTGGAACTAGTGCCATACAGAGAGCCCATATAGGAGCCGGTTTGTTCTTCAATCATTACTGGGTCGAGTGTATGTTCGGTTGCTATTAACGGGGTTATATCTTCCCCCAACAGCCTGCCTAGTTTGGATATAATATTTTCTTTTGCTTTTTCTTTTAAGGCCTGCCAATCCTGCCCGGTATTGGCTGGTACGTTTACCATTACAAACCAATTTTCTTTGCCTTCGGGCGCCTGGGTTGGTTCTTCTTTTGAGGTGATGTTGATGTAAACGGTTGGATCGTGGTATAATTTTTTAGAATTGAAAATAGTATCAAACTCCTGCTGGTAATTTGCGGTAAAAAAAATATTGTGCAGTTGCAATTGGGGAAATTGTTTGCTGATACCCCAGTAAAAAATCAATGCGCTGCTGCTACGTTCCTGTTTTAATATTTTCGTTGCCTTTGGATGATTGTTCAATAAATTTTTATAGACAAAATAAACGTCGCTGTTGCTTACAACTATGTCACTAAAAATATTATTACCGGCTACAACCACTCCCTTTGCTATTCCTTGCTGCTCTATGATGCTTTCTACGGGTGCATTAAAATTAAATGTTACTCCCTTATTTAATGCCAATTTGTACAATGCATTGGTAATGCTGATCATTCCGCCAATTGGATAAAATGTGCCCTGATTTTGTTCCAGGTGTGGTATCAGGCTTAACATGGCAGGCGCTTTATATGGATTACTGCCATTGTAAGTAGCAAAACGATTGAAAAGCTGAATAGTTTCTACAGCTAAGAACTGGCTGCTGTTATGTTTGTGCATTGACTGAAACAGGTAATTGTACCGCACCGTTTTTAATGCGGTTAAAGCCCTTTTGTGCAACCATGTTTTACTTTTGTGCAGCGAATGGTTTAAGAACATAGTGCCTATGTTATCAAATATTTTCTTTGATTGCTTCAGGTAGCGTATTACGTTAAGAGGGTTTTCATTTACCTGCTCCTGCAACTCGGCGGCAAAATGCTCCTGGTTAGTGTAGGCATTGATTACCTTACCATTTTCGTAAAAATATTTGCAGGCAATCAGCACGGGTTTATAGCTAAAATATTTTTCGATTGGTTCACCGGCTAATGCAAAAAGCTCTTCTACATTTTGTGGTTGGGTAAATAAAGAAGGACCAGCATCAAAACTAAACCCATCTTGTTTAAATGCTGTTAGCTTGCCGCCGGGAACACTATTTTTTTCGTACACTACTACCTCAAAGCCTTGCACAGCAAGCCGTACAGCGGTTGCCATTCCTCCTACTCCACTTCCAATAATGATAACTTTTTTACTGTGCATGATACTTAAACTACACCTGTAAGGTACTCCTCTACCCTGGGAAAAGCAATTTTAAACCATATGGTATATTTTTCCGGGTGAGATTGTATGGAGGTTTTAATATCTTCCATCGACATATAGCAGTAATCACCCACTTCATCGGGATTGGGCTGGATGGGCCCGGAATATTTGCCTACAAAAACATGATCAAATTCATGTTCGGTAAGTCCATTATCGAAGGGAGCTTTATAAGTAAAATCAAATACTTTTTTAATGGCTGTATTGAAACCCATTTCTTCCTGCAAGCGCTTTCCTGCTGCTTGTAAGGTATTTTCTCCGGGCCTTG
This sequence comes from Chitinophagaceae bacterium, assembly GCA_025360525.1. Taxonomy (GTDB): domain Bacteria; phylum Bacteroidota; class Bacteroidia; order Chitinophagales; family Chitinophagaceae; genus Ferruginibacter. The sequence goes on from JANYCA010000027.1 coordinate 15,296, forward strand.
GGTGACTGCAGCAGGCATTTGTCCAAAGGTTAGCGCTGTGGTATTTTTTAGCAGCTCTTTTTTGTAATAACATCTGGCCATTTTCATTAAAGATAAAAACACTGAAAGCACGATGAAGCAAGGCTTTTTCATGCACTTCCAGTTTTCCCATTGTACCCATTGGCCTGTCTTGTTCATCTACTAAAATCACATCCATAAATACAGGGGTGTTTATAAAATATTGAGTTGTGCCCTAAGGCTAGCTTTCGCCACAATTATGACTTTGCCATAATTGGGAATGCGGATGCGTTGATCCAGAATATTTACCGGTGCAGTTCTTTTTATTTTCTTAAATAAAGAAACATAATATTTATAAGCTACATAAACGCCAAACCTCGCCTTGGCAGGAAGCTGCACAATACCTTCGTAAGCATGCTTAAAGTCAGCAGCAATATCTTCTTCAATCTTTCTTTTTTCAGCAGCAGTAAAATTAGTGAAATCAACACCAGGAAAATAGGTTCTGCTCAGTAACTCAAAATCTGCTTTTACATCTCTTAAAAAATTTACCTTTTGAAAGGCTGCTCCTAATGACTGTGCGTAAGGTTTTAATTGCTGGTACATATCGCTGTTGCCCTGGCAAAAAATAAACAGGCACATCAAACCAACTACTTCGGCACTTCCGTAAATGTATTCTTTGTATCCATCGCTATCGTAAGTTGCCTTTTTTAAATCCATTTCCATCGATTTAAAAAAAGCCTCAATTAAATCGTGAGATATTTTGTATTTGTTTACGGTTAGCTGAAAACTGTTGAGAATTGGATTAAGGCTGATTTTTCTGTCGATGGCAACATAGGTGTCGGCCTTAAATTCCTGTAGCAGCGCAGCTTTGTCAAACTCATGAAAGGTATCTACTATCTCATCTGCAAAGCGCACAAAACCATAAATATTAAAAATGGGTGTCCTCATGTCCACATGCAAAAGCCTGATCGCACTACTAAAAGAAGTACTGTACTTCTCGGTAGTAATCTTGCTGCAGTCCTGACTTAATTGATAAAAGAGGTTCATCATTTTTGTAACGTAGTAAAAAAATTATGTGATTAGAGTAATAAATTTAAACGAAAGTGCATTAACTAGTGTCAATTCACCGCATTTAAAGCATTTATAAAATTCGCAACACGATTGATAAATACAAATTAACCTACCTAAAGGTTTAATTATTTTGAATAAAACTTCTGAATTTCATTTGAGACCACTTCGCCACTGATTAAACTAGGAGGCACACCCGGCCCCGGGACTGTTAACTGACCGGTATAAAAAAGATTTTTTACTTTTTTGCTTCTTAATGCAGGTTTTAAAATAGCTGTCTGCATTAAGGTATTAGCAAGCCCATAGGCATTTCCTTTAAATGAATTGTAATCTTCAATAAAGTTGCTTACCGAGTACGACTTTTTAAAAATGATAGAATCACTTATAGAATCTCCAATTCTTTCTTCGAAGCGCATAACAATCATTTCAAAATATTTATCTCTTAATTGCTCGGTGTCACCAGCAAGTCCGGCAGCAATGGGTATTAAGAAAAAAAGATTTTCGCATCCGGCAGGAGCTGCAGTATCATCCGTTACCGAGGTTACACTTACATAAAATAATGGTTTGGCGGGCCATTGGGGATCAACATAAATTTCGTTGCCATGATCTGCAAAGCTTACATCAAAAAACAAACTGTGGTGCAGTACATTTTTAAGTTTTTTATTTAAACCAACATAGTACAATAAACAGCTCGGCGCCATCACTCTTTTATCCCAATAAGCTTCGGAATAACTTCTGTATTCCGGTTTTAATAATTTACTTTCTACAAAGTGATAATCAGCCCCACCAACAGCTACATCAGCCGCAAAACTTACTGTATTTCCGGTGTTGTTTTTACTGCTTTCAATTGCTTCTACAGATTTTGCCAGACCTTGCTCAATGGTAATGGAAACAGCATTGTGATTAAAGTAAAACTGTACGCCCAGCTCTTTTGCAAGGCTGTACATGCCGGCTACTATCTGGTACATACCACCTTCGGGGTACCAGGTGCCCAGCTTAATATCTGCATAGTTCATCAGGCTATAAAGTGCCGGCGTATCTTTTGCCAGGGCACCTAAAAATAAAACAGGGAATTCTATCAGTTCCTGAAGTTGGGGATTTTTAAAATATTTGCCTACATGTTTTTTCATGGAGGTAAAAACATCCAATTTGAAAACACCTTTAATTAAGTCAATGTCGACAAATTCAGTGAGCGATTGACCAGGTTTGTAAACAAGCTTGTTAATACCCACTTCATATTTGTAAGCCGCTTCCTGCATAAATGCATCCAAAGATTCACCGCTGCCTGGTTCAATTGAGTTAAATAAATTTTTGAGTGCAGGATAATCAGCCGGGATATCCGTAATCGAATCTGGCCAATACACTCTATAGGAAGGATCTAATCTTTTTAATTGGTAATAATCTGAAACTTTTTTATCGAAGCATCCAAAAAAACGTTCAAATACGTCAGGCATCCAATACCAGCTGGGGCCCATATCAAAAATAAAACCAGCCTCTTTGTGCTGACGTGCCCTGCCACCCGGTTGATCGTTTTTTTCTAACACAGTTACCGACCACCCTGCCCTGGCTAAGAAACAAGCAGCAGACATTCCTGCAAATCCACTACCGATAATTACAACTTTTTTCACCAGTTAATAAAGCAATTATTGAAGAATAAAAATAGTTCTAAAAAGTGTAACTGCTCAATCAATTAATAACGGGAGAGATTTTCCTTTAACAATTTTCTGGCAAAGTGTATCCTGCTTTTGATCGTACCTAAAGGCTCTTGCAACATTTCAGCAATTTCATGGTATTTATAACCTTCAAAATACAACATAAAAGGATTGCGGAAAATATGAGGCAAGTTGTGAATGGCAGACTCGATATCCTTCAAAGTTAATGTTCCTTCTGCACCATTATCGGTAGTTACCTGATTATAATTAATTAAATAATCATTCGGTGTGCTGTCAAAAATAGTATTCTGCTTTGATTTGCGCCGGTAATTATTTATAAATATATTCCGCATGATGGTGTACAGCCAGGCCTTGATATTTGTACCAACATTGTACTTGTCCTTGTTGGCAAGTGCCCTGTACATAGTTTCCTGCAATAAATCTTTTGCAACTTCATTATCCCTGGTAAGGGTAACAGCAAAGGGTTTTAAAAACTCTGTGTTGTTGAGCAACATTTGGTTAAAATCAAAGTTTGACATACATTTTGTTTAATTTTTACTTTGTAAAGCTAAACAAACATTTTGATACCAAAGCAACTTTTGTTTATTTTTTTTAAAAATTGTTTAAACAAAATATTTACGACGTAAATGAGCACAAAAAAAGGGCTTTAAAGCCCCGATACAAATTCCATCACATCTGAAAATGATCTTTTAAAATTTATTTGTGGTGGTATTTTTTTCTCATAAGTGTGAGTGAGCTGGCCCGATATAATTACCGGGGTGTTTACCAACTTTTTAGTGATGCTCGCTATAAATTTATCAAAATTAAATTTTTGACCAATAGAAGTGAGGTGACTGTACACGTAAGTTGGCTTCTTTAATTTAACGACATATTCAACATCGTTGATAGGCACATTGGCACCCAGATATATTACAGAAACGCCCCTACTTTTTAATAAATAATACATAAACAGCATCCCCAACTCGTGATATTCGCCTTCTGGCAAAAACAATAAAACGGTTTTGTTCACCTTTAAAGAAGTTACGACACCTTCTATTCCTACTATTAATTTTTGACGGATAATGTTGGTTACAAGATGCTCCTGTGCAGGGTTTATATGATTAGTGAGCCACAATACACCAATACGTTCCATGTATGGAAAAATAATCTGCGTAATTGTTCTTTCGATGCCCCTGGCTGAAATATGTTTATCAAGTATATCCTCCAGTTTGTCCATATCAAGATCAATCATACTTTGAATCAATTCGTTCAAAATACGTTCCTGTTGAGCCTGGCTGTTGGTTAATGTAAGAAGCTTTTCTTTTACTTCTGCATCACCCATTTTATCGATGTGAGAAATTTTAAACCCGTATTTATTAAGCAATGCTATGTTTAGCAATTTCTTTAATTCTTCGTTACTGTAATGCCTGATATTGGTATCTGACCTGCTGGGTTTTAAAAACTGGTAACGTTGTTCCCATATACGTATAGTGTGAGCTTTAATGCCGGATAGGTTCTCCAGGTCTTTAATAGTAAATGAGTGCATTGGATAAAATGTTTGTTATATTACAAAGAAGCAGACTGTTTTGTTTAAGTCTTAAAAAACAAGATTGATCTAAAACATAAAATATAAACCACAAAGTTGTTTTAGTATCTTTTGATCTGTGTGCAGGAATTAATGTGAAATAAGTTTGGCCGATTCAGCCAATTTTGCCGCCCATATTCCATTTTCGGTCTTGTATAAATAGGACGCCTCGCAGTACTTTACCGGCATTACCTGCTCAGGTACACTTTTTTATACCAAACCTCCATGCTAAAAACTGTCCATAAAATCTTTGCTCTTTTTTCGGCAGAAATTTTAACAGTATTGTTCAACAGATCATTCATAAAATATTTGTCAATAAGCTGACGATGTAAGGCATTTTTATCGCTGATATAATCAAAAATAATTTCCTTTAATTCATTCTCTACCCAATTTTTAAGCGGTATCTCAAACCCTCGTTTTGGTTGATTAATTAATTCCTTTGGCAGATATTTTTTGGCTAATTGTCTTAACAGGTATTTTGTAGTACTACCTTTTATTTTAAAGCTGTCGTTTAGGCCAGGTGCGTACTCCAGCAACTCTTTGCTAAGAAAAGGGCTTCGGCCTTCCAGCGAATTTGCCATACTGGCAATATCCATTTTTACCAATAAGTCGCTGAACAAAGTGGTATTAAAATCCATGTTCATTATTTTGCTAAGGCCACTTATATCAGCGTTAACAATAGCAGCAAAATCCTGCCGCATCATTCCTAAATAATCTGAACCATGCCCGGTGATATAGTGTTCAAAATCTTCAAAAATATCAACACCTGCAGATAAATAAATATCCAACTGATTTTTAGATGCCAAAGAAGCCAATCGGTACAAATAGTTATACGCTGATTTTTTTTCCGATGAATGAGGTAATACATTCTTTACAAATGATGCGGCAGTTTTTATGAAACCATTTGTCTTAAAAAAATCATACTGGGCAAAAGGTACATAGCGTCGGTATCCTCCAAACAACTCATCGGCACCATCACCGTTTAATATTACCGTAAGATGTTTTTTGGCTTCTTTACTAACATAGTAACTGGGTATGGCAGAGCTATCAAAAAATGGCTCCCCATAATTGCACAATATTTTTTCGATATCAAATTTCAGGTTATCAAAAGAAATGGCAATTTCTGTATGCTGCGTTCCATATTGATCGGCAACCAACCTTGCCAGTGGGGCCTCATTGTACCCTCCTTCAAATGAAACAGTAAATGTTTTTATTTGTTGGTTGTATTTACTTGCTATAGCAGTTACAAGTCCGCTATCTATGCCACCGCTTAAAAAACTTCCCACTTCCAGGTCGGATGATTCTACTCTTCTTTTTACAGCCGTGTGCAACAGCTCATCTAATTTTTGCAGGCTATCCTGCAATTCATCTTTATTTTTCAATTGGTAAAAACTGTTGATATTCCACCAACGGGTTTCCCTTATATCCATTGTTGTGGCATCAATCATTAAATAGCTTCCTGCGTTTAACTCCAACACTTTTTTGTAAGGCGTTAATTGCTTGTAAAATGAACCAAGGCGCAAATAGTGAAAGAGGTTATCGTTCTCCATCTGCAATGGCAATAAACCTTTGAGGCAATTTAGTTCACTTGCAAAAACAATTTTTTCGTTATCCCTGTAATAATATAGTGGTTTTTTACCTGCCCGGTCTCTTGCAATAAAAAGTTTTTTTTCTACCCGATCGTAGAGCGCAAATGCAAACATGCCATCCAGGTATTGCAACATATCTACACCAAATTTTCGGTATAGCAACAACAGGGTTTCGGTATCGGAACTGGTAACCCCCGTTATATTTAATTGCTGCCTTATTTGCTGGTGGTTATAAATTTCACCGTTAAAGATGATAGTATACCGATCATCGAGGTGCATCGGCTGTTTGCCACCGCCAATATCTAAAATGGAAAGACGGAGATGGTAAAAATCAATATTGTCTGTGCGGAAACCATTTTGCTCATCGGGGCCACGGTGCAGCAGGGACTTATTAATTTGCTGATAGGATAAGGTAAAATTAACTGCACCTGCAATGCCACACATAAAAACACTTTTGATGAAGGTGGCAAAATAACTCTATATTGTTGAAAAGCAATTGACATTTTAAGATAAATTTGCCCGGCTGCTGTGATGATATTTTCTGCTAACCACATCTATAAAAAAATATGGGGCTTATTGACCTGATACTTTTCCCGTTGTATGTATTGTTTTTTAGCCTCGTTTTTTCTGTCAGGCGAAAACGCATGGAAGATCCGGTTTTAAAAAAATACCATCTGTATGGCTTTTGGATAAAAGTATTCAGCACCATTGCATTTATTGTTTACAGCGTGTTGTTTAAAGGCGACTCCATGAGTCTGTACTATCCTGAAGGAATTAATATTGCCAAACTGATAATAAAAGATTTTTCCAATATTAAATTGCTCTTTATACCAGGAAAAGAATTTGATGAAAACCTATTGGCAGATATTTTTAACAGGGGCTATTTTACCAGCGAAAGCAATTATCTGATTGTAAGGCTGGTAACCGTTTTCTCCTTCATCACTTTTGGTAGTTACAGTTGCATTACCCTTATTTTTTCAATGATTTCATTTAGTGGTGTATGGAGGTTGTATAAGTTCTTTTACGAGCAATACCCACACCTGCACAAAAAATTAGCCATCGCCATTATATACCTCCCCACCTTTGTATTCTGGAGTTCAGGAATTTTAAAAGACCCCATTTGTACCGGCATGATGGGCTGGCTTAGTTATGGTTTATATAACCTGTTGATAAAAAAACAGGGGCTTATTAAAAACTCCCTTACAGTGATTGTATCAGCAGTTATTTTGGGCACCATTAAATTATACATCCTTGTTTCGTATTTACCATTTTTATTATTGTTTATAGTATTGCAGTATGTATTAATGGCAAAACATTTTGTAACAAAGGCGTCAATTTTTGTGGGTATTTTAATTAGTAGCATTGTTGGTATCTACATATTGACTGATAAATTAAAGGAAGAGATGGGGGGGCTTGCTTTGGATAAATTAACAGAGTCGGTAAAAACTACACAAGATAATTTTGTCAATATATCAGACCAGGCAGAATCTTCATTTTCTCTGGGGGTAACTTTTGATGGATCTACTGGCAGCCTGGTAAAAATTGCTCCTGCTGCCATTACTGCAACCCTTTTTAGGCCATACTTATGGGAGTCTAAAAAAATATCAACTTTATTGTCCTCAATGGAAAGTCTTGTGCTGATGTTGTTTACAATATATGTATTTTTTAAGGCAGGACCATTTCGTTTTGCAGGTGGAATTATTAAAGACCCCATGATTCTGTTTTGCTTTTGTTTCTCTATTTTATTTGCACTTTTTGTAGGAGCTACAACACTCAACTTTGGAACATTGGTTCGCTACAAAGTACCTTGTATGCCTTTTTACATTATTGCATTAATATTAATTGCAGAGCGAATAAAACATAAAAAGACTGAACAAAAATCTGAAGTTATTAAGGATACTACACCCGAATAATTTGGTACCAGATTAATATAAAATAGTTTTAGCACACAGCTTCCAAAAGACACTCAATTAACTTTTTAAAGTAGTTTATTTGTTTTATTATCCGGTAACCCTATTGGCAGGTGAAAACGCAAAGTTTTCTCTTAAAGATGTCATCGAATTTTTAATGTAAGTAAAAAAGGTTGTTCTTATTTCAATTGGAGATGCTGCCGTGATTTTTGATAAAATTAGTTGTGGATTTGCAGTGAAATTATTGCTGAAGGCATCAATTGCCGGCCAAAAAATAAAACGTAGCTTTTTTGCTTTATCGGTTTTTTGATATACTAAAACAACTGCGGCCATTGCTATTAAAAAACAACAATAATGGATAATGGCTGCTGCGCTATTATTACACTTGGCCTTATAAATGTGAAAACGATTGCGAACATAAAAATACATCTTCCACATTGTTCCATAATCCCAATCTTTTTTATAATTAAATGCCGAAGCAGGATGGTAATGTATGCTATCAGCAATGGTGCAAACAGGGATTTTATTTTTTTTAGTAATACGATATAAATATTCTGATTCATCTCCCCATAAAAAGAATTGCTCTTTAGGAAACCCTACTCGTTCCACTATATTCCGGTGTATCATAGTACCATTAAAAGGATGACCTATACCCTCAATAATGTTTGTATCCACATCGTGGATAGTTGCATAATTCTTTGTTTTCCATACAAACGATTTTTTATCGTCTTTATTAATAACGGCACAGTTACGCAGGCAAAGCCAGCTTAATTCCGGTGCCAGTATTTTTTCCAGTGCATCTTCTTTTGGGTATCCATCATCATCCATACACCACATCCACGAAAAGCCATTTTTATACGCCCATCTAATGCCGGTTTCAAATCCACCTCCGGAGCCGGTATTATTTTGAGTAATAAAATGAAGGCCTTTCTGGGCCTTTAACCATTGCTCTGTATTATCTGTACTGCCATTGTTAATTACAAGTATGGCGTCGGCCTGTTTTGTTTGTTTTTTTAATGCATTAATGCACGCTGTAAGAAGAGAAAGACGGTTGTAGGTTACTACAATCGTAATTATTTTTTCCATAGGGATGGAGTTTAAGGTTAATTATGTACGGTTAAAATATTAACGCCATCAACTATATCTTATTGCCTGTAGATAATTTAATTTATACTTTCAAAATAAAAAAAACAACTTCAAAAATATTTTTTTTCAAAAAAGATTCAGAAAAATTACATCACCGGTAAATGAACTGGTATTAACATAAGAAAGTAAGTGGAAACGGATTGTTGCTTAGTCCCTACAATACACTTTTACATCTCGTAAACGCAGGTATTACAGTAATTTTGACTACACTTAAATTACTAAATTTTTATAGACTTATTCGCTATTCGGGAAAACGGGTGGCCTTTCATTTTGTTGCACGTTGGTAATAAATTGCTTTGCCATCTGCATAGCTTCATCTATTACGTGGTGCATATCCATATAGCGATACGTCGCCAGCCTGCCCAAGAATGAGGTAGTATGTTGTTGTGTGGCTAAAGTACGGTACTGCAGCAAAAGTGCTTTGTCGGCTGTTAATCTTTTTGGATAAAATGGAGTATCATCCGGCCCGGTTTCCTTACTGAATTCGGTAAAATAAACGGTATTGTCATGCTGCTCCCAAGGCGTAAAATGTTTGTGTTCTGTAATTCTTGTGTGGGGAATATTTTCATCGCAAAAATTCATTTGTGTAGTTCCCTGGTAGTCCCCGGCTGCATAGTTTTTACTAAATGTAACAGTGCGATAACCTAATCTTCCATACTGGTAATTAAAATAAGCATCAATTGGCCCGGTATAAAAAATATGATCAAACCCTTGACCGTCTGCACTGGGTTGAAATTTTTTATTAAGCACAACTTTTATCAAGGGATGATCAATCATTTTTCCCATCACGGCTGTATATCCCTCTACCGGTATACCAGTATACGGGTTGGCATGGTAATTATCATCGTAATTAAATCTTACGGGGATGCGATTTAAAAATGATGGCGGCAATTCTTTTGGCTCGCAGCCCCATTGCTTTTTGGTGTAGCCATAAAAGAAGGCTTCGTACAATTCTCTGCCGATAAAGCTCAACGCCTGTTCTTCAAAATTTTGCGGATCAGTAATCGTTTTATCAGCCAAACTATCCAAAAAAGCTGCCGCCTCTTTCGGCGAAAAATTCTTATTAAAAAACTGGTTAATTGTATGCAAATTAACGGGCAACGAATAAATATTATCGCCGCTTCTGGCTTTCACCCGATGTACATAGGGCCGGAATTCTCCAAAGTTGTTTACAAAATCCCAGACATGTTTTTTATCCGTATTAAAAATATGAGGGCCATAACGATGCACCATTATATTGGTTTCGGCATCCCTTTCAGTATGACAATTGCCTCCAATATGACTACGCTCATCCCATATTTCTACCCTACAATTGGATGAGGTTACCAATTGATGAGCCAATACACAGCCTGAAAAACCGGCGCCTACAATTAAATAACGTTTAGCCATATTTACTACTGATAGCTTGATTAAGACAAATGTAAAAGAAAAAAGATGGATGTTTCATTATAAACGCAGAGATATGGATAGTAGTACATAAAGGCTTGGATAAATAAAATATCTGTTGCTTGTTTAAACAAAACAGTGGCTGCTATTAAATCAATTCATTTCTTTGTAATTCAAATAACCTATTATTGAATAAGCATTTCACCTACTTTCTTATCCTTGCTCTTTCGCTGGCAGGCCCATTGGCACTTAGCTTTGATAAAAAAGTGGCTTTCTACAAAAAATGGAAATATCTATTTCCTGCTATGATAATACCCTGCTTGTTTTATATAGCATGGGACATCTATTTTACAGCAAAAGGAGTTTGGTGGTTTAACGAGGACTATATCACCGGCATAAAAATTATTAACCTGCCGGTAGAAGAGGTGCTTTTCTTTTTAATAGTGCCGTACTGCTGCCTGTTTATTTACGAATGTGTGCGCTGCTATTTTCCCGGGTTAAAAAATAAAAAGCAGGCAGATTTACTGTTGCAGATGCTTGCTGTTATTTTATTTATTACCGGTATCTATTTCTATAACCGCTATTATACCAGCTGGACTTTTATTTTAAACGCTGTTTTCATTGCCGGGCTTTATGTTTTTAAGAAAAATATTTCAACATTCGATTCCACCTCATTTTTGGTTGCTTATGGAATTATGTTACTGCCCTTTTTAATTGTAAATGGATTTCTTACTGCTATTCCCGTGGTTTTGTACAACGATGCTGAAAACCTTGGTGTCCGTATCTACACCATTCCTTTTGAGGATACTTTTTATGGAATGCTGCTTGTTTTAATGATTGTAGTGTTGTATGAAAAACTAAAAAGCAGGAGCAGGCTGTAAGTTTAGCAGCAACCGGTTTGCAGCTGGCTAATTAATAACTCCTAATGGTTATAAACATTGGTAAAATCACTCCTTTCATTATTCATAAAGAGAGCCGATAAAAATCAGCAACCAACTCCATCAGTTTATTTTTTACTTTTACAATATGGCAAACCCCAATTTAAATAATGAAGGCGCATCCCTCAGTGCCGGTGAAAAGGAATTTGAGAATAATATCAGGCCAAGCGAAATGGCTGATTTTACAGGACAGCCACAGACTATTGAGAATTTACGCATCTTCATTAAAGCCGCCAAAATAAGGGGAGAAGCACTCGATCATATTTTGTTTCACGGCCCGCCGGGCCTCGGTAAAACAACGCTGAGCCGTATTGTTGCCAACGAACTGGGCGTAAGTATTAAAGAAACCAGTGGACCTGTTATTGAAAAACCCGGAGACCTGGCCGGCCTGTTGACCAACCTGGAGGCAAATGATGTTTTATTTATTGATGAAATACATCGGTTGAGTAATGTGGTTGAAGAGTATTTATATGCAGCGATGGAAGATTATCGCATTGATATTATGATTGACAGCGGGCCCAATGCCAGAAGTGTGCAAATAAATCTGAATCCTTTTACACTGATTGGCGCCACCACCAGGAGTGGCTTACTAACAGCTCCCCTGCTATCCCGTTTTGGTATAAAATCGAGATTGGAATATTACAACGCAGCTACTTTGCAAAAAATAATATTGCGGAGTGCAGGTATTTTGGGCACACAGATAAGTGTGGATGCTGCCCATGAAATATCAAGGCGAAGCCGTGGCACACCCCGGATTGCAAATAGTTTGTTACGCAGGGTAAGAGATTTTGCGCAGGTATTAAATGATGGCGTTATCGACATTGGTATTACACAACATTCATTAAAAGCATTAAATGTTGATGAACATGGGCTGGACGATATGGATAACCGTATTTTAAATGCCATTATTGATAAATTTAAAGGAGGTCCGGTAGGCATTACAACCATTGCCACAGCAGTGGGGGAAGAAGCTGGTACTATTGAAGAAGTTTATGAACCTTTCCTGATACAGGAGGGATTTTTACAACGTACCGCAAGGGGCAGAGAGGCAACGGCAAAGGCTTACACCCACCTGGGTAAAATAAAAACGATTGGCGGGGAAAACAGTTTATTTAGTTAATATAATTACCCCTGGCTAATTATTCTACCAGGAAGACATAAAAAAACAGGCTTTTTTAAGCCTGTTTTTTTATTCAAGTTATTTAAAATTATTCAGCCACCAGCCTAAAGCCATTACCGTGAATATTTACAATTTCTATCGTACTATCCTCTTTTAAATATTTGCGCAACTTAGCAATATATACGTCCATGCTACGCCCGTTAAAATAGGTATCACTACCCCATATTTTTTTAAGAGCAATTTCTCTTGGCAGCAAATCATTTTTATACTCACACATCATTTTAAGTAACTCATTCTCTTTCGGTGAAAGTGTATTCATTTTACCATCTATGGAAAGTTCCCTCAGGCGAGGATTAAAATGATACCTGCCTAAATCAAACTCTGCGTTCACTTCTTCCCTGTGCAGTTCTTCATTGCGCTTTAAAATAGCTTTTATTTTCATCAGCAACACTTCACTGTCAAAAGGCTTGGTGATGTAATCATCCGCACCCAATTTATAACCCTGAATAATGTCATCCTTCATGGTTTTGGCACTTAGAAAAAACAAAGGAACATCCGGGTTTATATCCCTGATTTCCTCAGCAAGTGTAAAGCCATCCATATTGGGCATCATCACATCAAGCAGACAAATATCAAACTTCTCTCTTTGAAAAGCAGCAAGACCAAGCCTTCCATCTCTTTCCAGAATTACATCGTAATCATTCAGTTCTAAATAATTTTTTAAAACCATACCGAGGTTGGTATCGTCTTCACACAATAATATTTTAGGTTTTGTTGCTTCCATGTTAAATAAGTTTATGAGCAAATAAAATTAATTCGTATTAGATAAAGATATTGTGGTGAATAATATTTTGTTAAAGGTAGTTGTATAATGTTCAATATTTAATTGAAAAAATTGTGCCTGATTTTCAGCATCCCTGTGTATCTTTCAAAAAACATATTAGTCTATGCCAACAAAAGATGAATTTATTAAAGCAGTACAAAACGGCTACACCTTTAAGGGTGAATCTGTAAAAATTGGCGCCGGTATTTTAGCAGGTGAAACAATTGCTGAAGCCGGCGTGTATTTACCTTTAAAAACCCTCAACAGGCATGGTCTTATAGCCGGGGCAACCGGAACGGGTAAAACAAAAACCCTCCAGGTAATCAGTGAATTTTTAAGTGATGCCAGTGTGCCGGTACTTGTGATGGATATTAAAGGTGACCTTAGCGGAATTGCAGCAATTGGTTCAGTTAACGAAAAAGTTACCAGCCGTTACCAATTGCTTAATATGGAGTATAAGCCAGCCCAATTTCCGGCAGAACTACTTACTATCAGTGGGCAAAAAGGCGTTCGCCTAAGAGCTACCGTTAGTGAATTTGGCCCGGTATTACTGAGCAAAATATTAGAGCTGAACGATACGCAAGGGGGCGTGGTAGCAATGATTTTTAAATATTGTGATGATAATAAATTGCCTATTCTCAACTTAAAAGATTTTATAAAAGTGCTCCAGTTTTTTGGGGATGAAGGAAAAGCGGAAATTGAAAAAACCTATGGCAAAATATCTACCACCAGCACAGGAACCATACTGAGAAAGGTTATAGAGTTGCAGCAGCAAGGTGCAGATACTTTTTTTGGTGAAAAAAGTTTTGAAGTGGACGACCTTATGAGAATTGATGATAAAGGACACGGCATGATTAATATTTTACGGGTTACTAACTTACAGGATAAGCCTAAGCTATTCTCTACATTTATGCTGCAAATGCTGGCAGAATTATATGCAAGCTGCCCCGAAGAAGGCGATTTGGACAAACCTAAACTGGTAATATTTATTGACGAGGCGCATCTGATTTTCCAGGAAGCCAGCAGCGCATTGCGTCAGCAAATAGAAACAATTATTAAATTGATTCGCTCCAAAGGGATTGGTATTTTCTTTTGCACACAAAATCCGATGGATGTACCTGCAAGTGTACTGGCTCAATTGGGATTAAAAGTACAACATGCATTAAGAGCTTTTACAGCTGCCGACAGAAAAGTAATAAAACAAACTGCAGAAAACTACCCGGAGACAAATTTTTATAAAACTGAGGATTTAATTACTCAATTGGGTATTGGTGAAGCCTTAATAACAATGTTGAATGAAAAGGGCATTCCTACACCGCTGGTACAAACCATGCTTTGTGCACCCCGCAGCCGGATGGATGTGCTTACAGATAATGAAATTGAAAGCATCACAGGCAAATCAAAATTAGTTGCCAAATACAACCAGGTTATTGACAGCGAAAGTGCTTATGAAATTTTGACTGCCAAATTAAATGAAGCTGCAGAAAAATCGGAACAGCAAAACAGTACTGCAAACACAAAAGAAGAACCATCCACATTTGAAAAAATTGCTGATAATACCGTAGTAAAAAGCATGATGCGTACAGCAGGCAGTACTATAGTTCGTTCATTGCTAGGTGCCCTTGGCCTTGGCGGTAGAAGTAGGGGGAGCAAAGCAAAAAGTACTAAATGGTTTTAAGAAGTATGTTTAATTGAAGTTGCATTTGGTTAGCTGGCTTCGTTATCTTCCCTGATAAATAACTTAGGCAAAAACGCTGCTGTTTTACCCCGCCTAAAATTAACGTATCAGTCATTAATTGAAAAACAACCTATTGTTTACCGACTTATAGCTGTATGTTACCATACACATTAAACAGACTTTTTTTCAGTGGAAGCTACTTTTTTCACTCGACAACCTAATTGATTGATTTTCATATAGATATATTTGTCATTGCGTCAATAAAACGCATTAAGATTAAAGTGTATTTCAGAAAAAAACCAAAAAAAAGCTTGTATAATTTTAATTAACCCCCTATCTTCGTAACGGTTTTTCATAGGATATTGGATTTTAAAGCGGGACTAGATTTTTATCTTGGTCCCTTTTTTTTTGCCCGTCAATTCAATATTTAAAACACACAAAAGGATCATCTGCATTAATATATTCTTTCCAGATAACCATCTTTATTTATGACAACTTTCTTTTCGGCTTGCAAATAATTAAACACATTCCATAGCTTTTCCCTCTGGATTGTTTTTGACTGAGCTAACAATTTGTTGATGGTAACTTTTCCTTCTACGATTAAAGTGTAGAGATATGCTTCTATAGCTTCGAAATCTACCATACTTACCGGCGTTAACTTTAAATGAATGCAATTATCGCAAATACCACAACTTTTTACCCCAGCATCATTAAAATAGGCCGCAATAACCTTGCTTCTGCACTCAGATGCCTGTAAAACGTACTGGATAATTGCCTGTATTCTTTCTTCAAACTGTAGCTTTCGTTGTAAATAATTATCGAGGTTAATTACAAAGCTATCTATGTACATCCTGTTAAGCAACAAGGTAATTTGCGGACTTTCTTTTTGCTTTACATATTCCACAATACCCAGTTGTTGAAGCCGGCCCAGTTGCTGCAAAACATATTCTTTAGGCTTATTTATAAATTTGGCTAACAGGGTTTCATTAATGGCAGTGGGAAAATCAACAATTCCTTCGTAAGATCTTAATAATCCTTTTACAATATCATCCAATTCCGGATGCACCTGTTCAAAATCCCGAAGTGTCTGTTGGTCGCAATTAAATACCACGGTTGGTGGCTTAAAAAATGTGTCGCTAAATAGCAGAATGCCTTCCTGCTCCAATGTTTTAATAGCATAAGTTGCGGTAAGTGCATCCACTTTAAATGCACTTGCAAAAGAAACAATATCAAAATCATAACTGCATCCTTCACCTGCACCAGCTGGTACCTGAATTGAATTCATTACAGCGGTATACACTCTTTTAATTTCCTCCCTGTCTGGAAAACGGATGCGGCTTTGCTGTTTCAAATCCTCCAATTCCTTTTCGCTGTAAAGCAATACTGCATAAGATCTTTTGCCATCCCTGCCTGCCCTCCCTGCTTCCTGGTAATAATTTTCAAGGCAATCCGGCACGCTGTAATGCACTACTACCCTAACATCCGGCTTATCTATTCCCATACCAAAAGCATTGGTACATACAATTACCCTCGTTGTGTTATTGATCCAGTCCTCCTGGCGTTTATTTCTGTCTTCATTGCTTAATCCTGCATGATAAAAATTGGCGTTGATGTTATTTAATTTCAATAATTCGGCTACATCTTTTGTGTGTTTCCTGCTTTTGCAATACACAATGGCGCTCCCTTTTACATTGCGTAAAACTTCCAGCAATTTATTTTGCTTGGATGCCACATTAAATACACTGTAAGAGAGATTGGCTCTTTCGAAAGATTGCTGAAAACGTTGCTTGGTGGCAGAAAAATCCAGTTTATCGCAAATGTCTTCCTGTACCTTTCTGGTTGCAGAAGCAGTTAATGCCAGTACAGGAACTTTGGGCAAATGCTCCCGCAGGTTAGCAATTCGTAAATAGGGCGGCCTAAAATCGTAGCCCCACTGAGAAACACAATGAGCCTCATCTACAGCAATTAAACTTACGTTGATGGAAGGCAAAAATTCGAGAAACAAATGGGTTTCTAATCTTTCGGGAGATACATACAAGAATTTATAGTTACCATACGCTGCATTTTGCAAGGTCTTTTTCACCTCTAAAAAGCTCATTCCGGAGTAAATGGCCAATGCAGGAATGCCCCGCTTTTTTAAATTACCCACCTGGTCTTTTATTAAAGCAATTAAAGGGCTTATCACTAAACAAATACCTTCCCTTGCCATTGCTGGCACCTGGTAGCAGATAGATTTTCCACCGCCCGTTGGCAGCAGGGCCAGGGTATCATTGCCGTTTAAAACCGCATGGATGATATCTTCCTGCATTGGCCGGAAGGCATCGTAACCCCAGTATTCTTTTAATATTTGATGAATTGACTGCAGATAAACCCGATTGTATGTTTTGGCTAAATTAGATGTTCAACTGTTTCTTTTCTTTATTTGCAATTAGTATTAAAGATGGAAGGGAGAAATAATGCTTTAACAATAAAGTATTCAATGAAATTACAGCACTTTTTTATAATTCAACCGCACAGAATTAACTGCCAGCACCACATCGCTGAAACCCATTGCCAGCGCAGCAATACCGGGATGCAACCAACCAACAGCTGCCACAGGAATGGCCACAACATTGTATATAAATGCCCAAAATAGATTTTGCTTTATGGTAATAAATGTATGT
>JANYCA010000039.1 GCA_025360525.1 Chitinophagaceae bacterium
TTACTAATGCCCTCTTTTTTGTAATCATGAAAACTGATTGGAATATTTTTTTGTTTAAACCAGTCCAATGTTTTTTTAACGGTATCGCAATTGGGGATGCCGTAGATAATAATGGTACGCATAATTAAAACTCAGGTGCTGCAGGTTTGGTTTTCATAATAGCTTCAATTTTCTCAATCACTTCCGGTGTCAACTTTTCAACAACTTCCAGTGCTTTTAAATTATCCAGCAACTGCTGTTTTTTGGTAGCACCTAATATTGCAGTACTTACGTTTGGATTCTTAATACACCAGGCAATGCTTAATGCTGCGGTGGTGGTACCAATTTTTGCAGCCAATTCACTTAATTTTTTTACTTTTTTAACTCTGTCTTCCAGTAATACTTTTTCTTTCAGCCAGCCAAGGTCATCCAGGGCAAGACGGCTTCCTTTAGGAATACCATCATTGTACTTCCCAGTTAAAAGCCCTGATGCCAGCGGGCTCCAGATGGTGGTACCAAGCCCTACATTTTTATAGATTTCTGCAAATTCAACTTCTACTTTATGGCGCTCAAATAAATTGTATTGTGGCTGCTCCATGGTAGGGCCGATCAACCTGAATTTTTCAGCTATTCGGTGCGCTTCCATTATTTCAACACCGCTCCATTCGCTGGTACCCCAGTACAATATCTTGCCTTGCTGCAACAATAAATTCATTGCCCAAACAGTTTCTTCAATGGGTGTTTTTTTATCAGGTCGGTGGCAAAAAAACAAGTCCAGATAATCTACCTGTAGCCTCACCAATGCTTCATTACAGGCTTCTATCAAATGCTTACGACTATTACCTGTTTGGTTGGGTTTATTGAGGTTACCCCGCCAGCCAAAATATGCTTTGGAAGAAACGATAAAAGATGTTCTGTCCCATTTTTTCTTTTTGATAACCCTACCCATCATTTTCTCGCTTTCGCCCAGTGCATAAGCTTCCGCATTGTCAAAAAAGTTGATGCCATTGTCGTAAGCAATGCCCATTAACTCATCAGCAATCTTATCATTTATTTGCTTGCTGAAGCTAACCCAACTGCCAAACGAAAGTGTGCTAACTTGTAAACCTGATTTCCCTAATCTTCTGTAGTCCATAAAAATATTCAATGTTGAAAATTGAAGGTACAACAGCCTGTTTCTTTATCTGGTGCGGCTGTGTTAAAATTCCTTAATTAGGAAACTCAGCGTTGGAAACTTTTACAAAACCTTTTGGATGTACAATATGCCATTCAGTAAAATCTTGTCTTGCATCCATACCAACTCCGTCAATAATTTGCGTTTTACGTCGTATACGTACCGGCTTATCGGTAAAGAATTCGGCTCCCGTAATACTTCTATCCCAATAGAGTTCGTCGCAATAAAGTGTATCACCTAAAATATTTATTACCCTTACGCTGTCTTTTAAAAACATTTTGCTCTGGCTGTCTTTATACTTGGCGTAGCGGGCATCCATCTTGCTTTCCACGCTGTCGCTGAGGCCATAGAAATCTACATGCAGGCCCTTGGGAAACTCTACGTAGGTAACAGTATCCTGCACCCTGTACATAATTGGACCGGTTAATATTGCTTTTCTTTTTCCATTAACAGTGTAATGAATTACTACTTTTTTAGCTTCATCTTTACCAACGCCTTTTGTGTTGATGGCTGCTACCTCCGCAAGCTTGTTTTCGCAGCTGCACAAAAAAAAGCAGCCTGTGGCTAAGGCTGCAATTAGATTTTTATAAAAAGGTATTTTCATCAGTCTACCTGTTTTTGTATTAATAGTATTTAGATCTGTTGAACCACAAATCACCTAGCGATAACCCTACAGAAATTCTAAAAGTGCTTTCCCGGGTGTTAGATTGTTTATTACCGCGGCTACCAAATTCAAAGGAAGTATTGAGGAAAGACACCTGGGTCTCGTAAAAAGATCTGCGTAATTTAAGTGGAAATCCGGCACCAAGTGAAATACCAAATTCAGGAAGATCGTTGCCAATGTTTATATAATCACTTCCATAATAAAAGCCACCCCTATATTTAACTGCTCTAAAGTAACTTTTGATATTATCTAATCCAGCAGGATTGTATTCGGCTCCGGCACGAATTTTCCATCCATCTTTCACCTGGTCTTTCTGATCAAAAAAACTGTATTTGCTCCAAAAGCTTTTTTCGTAATCTACTCCTACCAACCAATGGTTGCTGCTGTCTTTATAAGTAAAACCAACCCCCAAACTTTGTGGATAAGCAACTGTTCCATTATTCGTTTGGTGATACACACTATCTACCCTGTAATTATTGCCCGAGGCATCATATTTTATAGTTTCTCTGATAATGCTTTGGGTTCCTTTCATCACTTGTGTAAGATTGCCATAGGCACCAAGGCGAATAATAGATTTGTTTTTTGCAACGATTTCATATTGTGTGCCTAAGCTAAAAAATACACCTCCAAAATTTGTTTTACTGGCCGAATTGGAATTATAATAATTAACTGTATCGTTTAAAAAAGTAAGTTTTGTGCTGTATTCTTTGGTGCCAAAACGGTACCCGGTATTAAAACCGATATTAAATTTTTTGTACCTGATACCCGTTCCAAAGTTGAATTCGCTAACACCACCGCTACCTGCAAATATGGTAGCTAAACTGTCAATACCAGGCTGTCTTTCTAATTTTAAAATTTTATAATTGATTTTGGAAACCGGTTTTAGTCCAAAACTCATACCCACAAACAGGCCTTTTCTGTTTAGTTTTTTTAACCTTACCGGCATACCTAATTGTATGTAAGAAACAATCAGGTTGGTAGATGTAAATTTAGAGGAAGGATTCTCGCTTTTTAATGTACGGCTATCTACCTCAGCTCCAAATTCAAAAATGGTATTGCGTAGATAGCCCGGTGTTGCATAACTAAGGTTGCCATAGCTGGCAGGGTTAGTAAAATTTACGGATTGTATATCTGAATACCCGGCGGTGATGCCACCCATTGATCTGTTGATAATATTTTGATTAGGAGACATATCTCCTAATCCGTAACGGGAATAAGGAGAGTTTTCCTGGGCTGACGCAGTGTTAAAAATTATACAGGTTAAAACCAATCCAATCCATCTCATCATGTTAGCAGTTATTAACTTCGCTTATTGCGTAAAGTCCTTTGAATAAAAAGTTTAAGTCGGCAAATATCTTCTTTTTAAGGTGACGGGCAAAATAGCCTGCATCGCCACCGGTTAAAACCACGTTAAAGTTACCATACCGATTGCTGTAGAAGTCAATGAAACCGGCTATTTCGAAGGTTATACCGGCAATGACACCGCTCTGTAAATTAGTTTTAGTATCGTACCCTATTATGGGAAAAATACCTCCATTTGTAGTTGGTCTGTCTTCCAGCAATGGTAATTTTGCGGTAAAATCATGCATTGATTTGTACCGCATTTGCATACCCGGCGAAATGGCGCCACCCAAAAACTGGTGGTATTGGTTGATGAAATTATAGGTAATGCAACTACCCAAACCAATTACCAAATTGTTTTGTTTTGGGTAAAAATGAACTGCTGCTGCTGCAAGGGCCAGCCTGTCTGCCCCAATAGTTGCCGGTTTACCCACGGGTGAGGTAAAATTAAGTTGGGTAAGATGCGATACTTTGTGAAAGGTGGTATGTGTTGCTAAAATTTCTTCCACTAAAGGATTGTGATCGATAACAGATGAAAGAACGCTGCAATCAGGTTGATACGTTGCTATCAGTTTTTCGATGGTTTCCGTTGTATCATCAGCAAGCAAAAGTTCATTTGCCAAAACATTGCCTTCAAAGAAAGCTGCTTTTAGCCTGGTATTACCAAAATCAAAACAAATAGTTTTTTTCATTGAAAGAAATTATAATTTTTAATTTTACAACAGGCTAAATTATTGAAGTAGTGGTTTAATTAGTATGATGATTATTCACCACCTGCTGCTATTAATTTTAACACCAAAAAAAGTATTCTTTTCTATCCAGGAATCACACATTCACCATTGACCACTCACCATTCTCCACCTCACCATTCAAACCCACTCAGGTTTTTAAAGTGGCCATTTAATTTTATTTTATCTTTCAACAGCTCCATTTCTGATATAACCGGTAATACTTTCAGCAAATGTTGCTTCAGGTACTCCTGCCGTTGCAGTTCATTTAATAATTGTAACAGTTCGTATTCTTCCTGCAACGACATGCCTACATGGTGTGCAACATCGTAACTCCCTATTTCCTCATCCGGTTTTTTAAAAGATTTATTTACATTAAGAACAGTGTGTAATTGCCTTACAGAAGCCAACACTTTCTGCATTAATTCCATGTTGCCTTTTAACTCATTTGCCGGATAATTTACAATTGCACCACTATATAATTTATCAGGTAAAATTTTAATAACCTCTAAAATACTAAACAGCTTGTGACCCCTTGTTTTGATGTCCATTTCACCAGTATCGTACACTTTGATAATTTCCACCAACTCTACCAACGTGCCCATTTCGCTAAGACTGTTATTGATGATTGAGGGTATTCCAAAAAGTTTTTTATTTTTTTTGCAATCCTGAATCAGTTCTTTATACCGGGGCTCAAATATATGCAGGTTCAGCTCTTCGCCTGGGTAAACTACAATACCTAAAGGAAAAATTGGAATAAAGTTCGTCATGCCTTTTTCTGATTTTTTTTCGAAGATAATACGGAATGGTCAATGGTGAATGATGAATGGGGAATAGTGAATGGTGAAAAAGTGAATCAACAGGCAACCTGAACTGTAAAATGATAAAGTCCATTAAACCAACTTCAACCAAATTAAACCAATTTCTACCACGTTAAACCATCTTAAACCATTTTCAACCACCTTCAACAATTAACCTTATTAATGCTGAACCCTAAACCTCTAATCCCCTAAACCCCCTTCAACCATCTTCAACAACATTAAACCAAATTAAACCCTTTCCTTCCCCCCAAGCTTTTTTGGAATTTGAAAGAATAACCTTGAATTTTGTTTGATGTGGCAACAATACCTGCAACTTATTCAGCAAGGCGATATCAAGGCGTTGGCACGTTGTATTTCTTTGGTGGAAAATGAAGTGGGCGGATATGAGACATTAATGCAGTCCTTGCCACCATCACACACGCCCGTTGTTGGTATTACAGGCCCACCCGGCGCTGGCAAAAGCACCATTGTTGATGCATTGATTGAGCTAATAGTTCAACAGCAAAAAAGAGTAGCAGTGCTTTGCATTGATCCGTCTTCACCTTTTAACCTGGGAGCATTATTGGGAGATAGAATAAGAATGAGTGAATGGTATAACAATCCCCATGTTTACATAAGATCTTTAGCAACCCGAGGTTCGTTAGGCGGACTTCACCCAAAAATTATTGAAATAGCAGACTTGCTTAAGGCAGCTCCTTTTGACTACATTATTGTAGAAACGGTGGGGGTTGGCCAAAGCGAAATAGAGATTGCCGGTCTTGCAGATGTTACCATTGTAACGCTTGTGCCGGAAGCCGGAGATGAAGTTCAAACTATGAAAGCCGGGCTGATGGAGATTGGGGATGTTTTTGTGGTAAATAAAAGTGACCGGCCCGATGCTGATGTATTTGTAAAGAATTTACGCATGATGCTGGCACCCGCTGTACACAACCACCAGCTAAATATTCCCGTAATAAAAACAGTTGCTTCGCAAAAAAAAGGCATCGAAGAAATGATGACCGCATTGAAAGAAAAAATTCAAGCATTCAACAAAACAGGGTCCACGCTTAATAATCGACGCTCGTGGTTGCTGGCAGAAAAAGCCTTTTACTTAATACAACAAAAAAGGATGGCTGATGTTAATAAAACAGCACTAAAAAAGAATATTGAAGCCGCCGGCGATAAATTTAACTTATATCAATTTATACAAAACTATCAACAACGGAAATAATCCCAAACGAAGGACTCCCAAAAATTGCAGCCACATTCCCAGCCAGTTTAATTCCAATACCTCAAAAAAGTTATGCATGGTGTACTTGCGGACTTAGTGAAAAACAGCCTTTTTGTGATGGTACACACAAAAGAATAGAAACTACCATTAATGAGCAGGGTGAAGTTGTAATGCCTTATAAGAGTTTAAAATTTCAATGCGAAAACGACGATGAAGTTTGGCTTTGTCAATGCAAGCAAACAAAAAATCCGCCTTATTGCGATGGAAGTTATCGTAATTTACCGAATCCATAATTAGCATGAAAGCTGACCTTATTTAATGAGGTCAGCTAGCATTGCGTTGGGTAAAGGGCAAAAAAAAAGGCCGGTATAGAAATACAGCCCGTTTTAAATCCAATATCCTATGAAAAACCAAAATATTAACGCAGGGTTTTTGTTATTGTTGTGTAAATGCTAATTATTTTAAAAATAATTTTTTGCGAGAATTTTCAGGGGTGTAATTCAATTTGTAAACGTCTGGATTTATTTATTCAAAAATAATAGGGGAGTACGAAACCAACTGAACCTTATCTCCGTAAATAGAGTAGGTTTTTCAAGGATTTGGATTTAAAAGGGGCATGATTTTCATCAAGCCCCATTTTATTTTCTTAACCACCTGGTTGTATTCTTTTGTTTCAAATAGATTTATCAGGCGTAATTGACAACGCCCATTTTTTTTGAAAGATAGTAGTTGCCGATGTTTCGTTATTGTAGGTTCAAAAATCATCATTTAACGCAAATACAGGTTTTCTGCTCATCCATCTACCACTCGTAAAGTCGGGAAAATCAACTGTTTGATTTCCTAACTGAATACTTTGCTCACTCAATGGCGTGATGGCGCTCCATGCAGCCGCATCATATACATCCATTGGCGTAGCCACTTTTCGCTTAACAGATTCAATAAAGGCATTTATCACAAAAAAGTCCATACCGCCATGGCTTGCGCCTTCTGCATCATTGCTATACCGCTTCCACAGCGGATGGTCGTATTGATCTAAGTAGATTTTAGCATCATCCCACTGGTGTGGTTTACTAAAACCTTCCACATAAATGGATTTGTTTACATCCATCCATAAACCATTGGTGCCTTGCACCCTAAAACCCAACGAATATGGGCGGGGCAGGCTGGTGTCGTGTTGTAATAAAATAGATTCTCCGTTGGCTGTACTGATATTGGTAGTAACTACATCCCCTAATTTAAATTCCACCTTTGCATTTGGATGATCGGCGCCACCTTTTTTTACAATGTATTCATGCATGCCCCTTGCCTTGGTAGAAAAGGAGCATAGGTTAACAAACCTGTTTCCCCGGTTGATATTAATGTAATGGGCAATCGGTCCGATGCCATGGGTTGGATACAATTCGCCGTTTCTTAAAACGCTGTGGTTGGTTCTCCATTTAGCTTCGGAAAAACCTTTATCGCCAAACTCCACACCACTACCGTAGGCCGATTTGCCATCGTTTAGTTTAACACCCCTCAGGTCGTGCTGGTAACCGCCTTGCAAATGAATCATTTCACCAAATAAGCCTTTGCGAACCATGTTGAGTACAGCAATAACATCTCGTCTGTAACATACATTTTCCAGCATCATCAGGTGGCCTTTGTAATGTTCTGCAGCTTTCACCACATCCCAATGATCCTGTAAAGTGATGCCCAGCACCACTTCTGTACCAACGTATTTTCCTGCCTCCAGGCCGGCAATACACATGGGGGCATGCCATTCCCAGGGCGTGGCTATAATGATACCTTCTATTTCGGAAAGTTTAATTAAATCTTCATAGGCGAAGTCGCTGCCGGTGAAAATTTTGGGCAATGTTTTTTTTTCATCAGCAAATAATTTTTTGGCCATGGTTAACATGCCTTCATCTACATCGCAAATGGCCACTACTTCTGTATCTGATCGTTTCAACAACAACTCCAGGTGGTTTTGTCCACGCATGCCTGTTCCAATAATGCCAATTTTTACTTTTTTGTTTTCTGCCACTAAACTGCCGGTTGGCAAAATGGCAAAGCCCGTTCCGGATATGGTGGTATTTTTAAGAAATTCTCTGCGATGCATATGGCTAATTTTAATGGTGGCTTATAAGCGTATTTCCAGATAAATTTCTAAATTAGGACTTTTCGATGATTGGATGGTGAAAAAGTTGGCAGAAAAAACAGCGCAAGCGATTGATTAAAAATACAGTCAGGTGCGTTCAAATAAATTGATCTTTAAAGTTAACGCTGTTCCGTAGGGCTTATTTATTTTGTTAAGTAAATAAGACGCATCAGCTTATTAAAAAATTTGGATCTCACACTTTAATTTTAATCTTAGGGGGATATATCTTACTTAAGAATAGTGAGCTAAATAAAACATGTTTATTTATACATTTACAAAATAAACAATTAGGATAAAGCGTATTGGTCGTGTTGAATTGACTAAGACTTGTTTTAGACTAATTATTTTAGTATATTTGAGCTAAAATTATTAGCTATGTTTACAGGAATGAATTTAATAGAATTTGCAAAAAAGTTTCAGAGTGAC
>JANYCA010000071.1 GCA_025360525.1 Chitinophagaceae bacterium
GTGATTGCAAAATCAAATTATGCTACCAATATTGAAACGCCCCGTGCAATAGGTGCAACCATATCTTACCTTCAAATGAATTTTGATAATGGTTACCAGCTGGATTTAGATGCATTAGAAAAGATGATTACACCTAACACCAAACTGGTTAGTTTAACCTACCCTCATAATCCAACGGGGGTATTAATTGATGAAGACACGCTGCATAAAATAATTGCCATCATTGAAAAGAAAGAAACCTTTTTGCTGATGGATGAAACCTATCGGGAAATGAGTTTTGTGAAACCACTTCCGGTGGCTGCTACGCTGTCACCCAGGGTAATAAGTATATCATCTATGTCAAAATCTTATGGTTTACCGGGCATACGTATTGGATGGATTATTTGCCGGAATCAGGAATTAATGGAAATTTTTCTGGCAGCAAAAGAACAGATATTTATTACCAATTCTGTTGTTGACGAAGAAATTGCCTGTCGGTATTTAATGAATAAAGAAAAACTGTTTGCACCGGTAAAACAGATGATTTTAAACAACTTTACCGTATTGAAAAACTTTATGGAACAACAGCAAGTGCTGGAGTGGGTAGAGCCTCAGGGGGGCTGTGTATGTTTTCCCCGTATAAAAAAAGAGATTGCCATTGACACCCGCAATTTTTATGAAGTACTGCTAAATAAATATAGTACCTATGTTGGCCGTGGACATTGGTTTGAAGAAGATGGCCGCTACATGCGCATTGGTTACAGCTGGGATAAAACTGAAAAATTAGCAAAAGGACTTTCTAATATTTTAAAAGCGATTGAAGACTCAGCTGGTTAATTTTAATTTAGACTGTTGGAGTTTAACCTTGTTGTTTGATCAAATCCATCATCTTCCCAAATTCATGTAAGCCCAGTTCTTGAATCAAACTGATATCTTCTTCTGCCAGTTTAAATAAGCCCTTTGTATTGCTTAATACATGATCAGCTGTTCTTATTCCCGGAATGACAGTGGAGACTTGTGGGTAACTTAAAATATAGTTGAGGGCAAGTTGTGTTTTGGTTGCCTGGTATTTATTGCACAATTCCCAAACAGGTTGTAAAGCATTTTTTGCAGCAGTAACTACCTCGCTGGTAAGCCTGTTTTTTCTGTGATCATCATCAGAAAATGAAACACCCCTATCAAACTTACCGGTTAGCAAACCAAACTGCAGCGGCATTCTTGCAATAACGCCGTAACCCTTTTCGGCTGCTCTTTTAAGCAGCGGTAATGCAATTTGATTTAAGATATTTAATACCAGCTGAAAGCCACTGCCCATATTTTGATGCATAAAAAAATCAGCTTCGGGTATAGGGTCAAAAGTGTTTAAAGAAATGCCCCAGTACCTTATTTTCCCTTGCTGTTGCAGTTGCTGCATGGCTTCAATACAATCGCCCTGTTGCAAATGTACAAGCCTTGCTGTGTGCAGTTGGTAGTAATCGATGTAGTCCCGTTGCAAGCGCACCAGGCTTTTTTCGCAGGCTTCAATAATGTATTGTTTGGAATAATCTGTTGTAAATTGGTTGTGACGGGAAACATTTCCCGCCTTGCTGGCAATGATAATATCTTTTTGTTTGCCCAATATTTTGCCCAGCAGTTTTTCTGAATGACCCAGTCCATAAATATCTGCTGTATCAAAAAAATTGATACCGGAATTCAGCGATTGGTGTATTGCTGCTTTGGATGTTTTATCATCGGCGGTACCCCAGCCAATGGCAGTATTGCCAATCATTGCAGCACCACCGATGGCCCAGGCACCGAAACCAATTTCACTTACCATTAAACCGGTGTTGCCAAATTTTCTGTATTGCATTTTTATTAAGATTGGTTTAATAGGGTAGTAGAATAATGGAGAGTAGTTTGTTTATTAAAAGGAGGCCTCAAATAAGATACAAGCCGTCTTCTTCATTAAAAAAACACTATTTCTTTTTTTGTCCACGGGTAATGGGTTTGCCATATTTTTTCATCATCCTGTCCCTGCGGCGAACGATAAAATTCACTTTGCTGTTCTTAGCAGATTTTGGATGAAACGCCGGCCCCACTTCTTCCTTCTTAGGAATTTTCAGTTGAATTTCTTTCATGTACACTTTCGGCTTTTCGTCTTCCGTAAGCTCTTCAGAAATTTCCAGGTGCTCCGGTAATGGCCGGATGGGGATATGGTAATTCATCAGTCCTTCAATAGCCTCCTGGCATTTTTTTTCTTTCGGCGTAATAAAGGTGATGGCAATACCGGGCCTGTCAGCACGGCCTGTTCTGCCAATGCGGTGCATGTAATTTTCCGGTTCATCGGGTGTGTCAAAATTAATAACATGCGTTACTTCAGCAATGTCAATTCCCCGGGCAACAATATCGGTAGCAATGATAAAGCGATACACACCATCTTTAAATTGCTTCACTGTATTAAACCGGTGGTTCTGTTCCTTGTTGCTGTGTATAACGCCTGCAGTGCCTTCGTTGGCAGGTTCCAGCTGTTCAAATAACTGATCTGCCAGTGCTTTGCTCTCTGCAAATACCAGTACTTTGGTCATGGCCGCATCTTCTGCCAGTAAGAGTTTCAGCAGGTTTACCTTGCTGTAAAAATTAGGAACCTCGTATGCATACTGCTGAATGTTTTCCAACGGAGTGCCGGTAGGTGCGGCTTCAATTTTTACCGGGTTGTTAAAATAAAGTTGCAACAGGTTTTCGACGTCTTCGGTAAGTGTTGCAGAAAACAACAGGTTTTGTCTTTTGGAAGGCAACAGCTCCAGTATATTTTTTAGTTGTGTACGAAAGCCGAGGTTAAGCATTTCATCCACTTCGTCTATCACTAATTTTTTGATAGATTTTAATTTCAGGGAGCCACTCATAGCTAAGTCAAACAACCGGCCCGGTGTGGCTACCAGCACATCTGTTTTTTTTTCGGTAGATAATTTTTGTGTGTTGATATTTACCCCTCCATAAACGCCTACTGCCACTACACTCAAATATTTGGTTAATTGATTAACCGTTTCTACTACCTGCACTACCAGTTCTCTTGTAGGCACTACTATTAAAATTTGCGGATTAATATCCTTGGTAAATTTCCATTGGCGCAGACAGGGCAACAAATACGCAATCGTTTTGCCCGTACCCGTTTGTGCAATACCGCAAACATCTGCACCAGACATAGCCGTAGCGTAAGCTTTTTGCTGAATGTTTGTGGGCGTGTGATAACCCATATCATCTAAAGCATTTAGCAAAGCGGTGTTCAGATTCAGGTCGTTAAAAGTCATTTGTTTTGTATGATTGAGCGGCAAAGGTAGAAATGAATGGGGGGATTAGCTAATTATGGGATCGGATGAATGAATCGGCACCACGCCGTTATTGCATTTTATTGCAACAACGACAGCACTGGGTCAAGGTCCATCATTGTTTCATTTATAGGACTAATAGAACGGCCTTGTACCAGGGTGCCCAGTTTTCTGAAATCAAAATGGTCATTGAATTTTGTGAATGAATTTCCAATCATCACCAGCAGTTCTGCCCTGTCAATTACATCCTCCAGGTCTATTACATAAGAGTCTTCTCCTGCAAATTCCAGTATGGTAATATCCTTTATAGTAAAGCAGCAACTTAACCTGCAGGCAATCCCTTTTTTTGTAGGCGCTCTCTTTCTCATAACCTCTAATGTGGTGATGTTTTCAACTGTCTCCTCATTTTCTACAGGAATTGCATGAGGGGTATAGTGCCATTTTGTAATTATCATTTCTGTTTGTTCAATCATGGTGTTGGTTTGTTTTTGAGATAATAATTTTTTAAAGTGTGCACCATATGCATGTTTAATAGCTTTCAGAATTAACAAAATGTGAGCCGTACTTAATTCTGTTACCCTGTTATGAAATGATTGTATCCCCAAAAAATAGAAATCCTATATTTGCCTATAACTAAAAAAGGATGGTTAGCTCAGTTGGTTAGAGCGCTACGTTGACATCGTAGAGGTCATTGGTTCGAATCTGATACCGTCCACTATTTTATCTTACCTCCATCGCATCTAATTTTTTCCTTTTCATTTTCAATAATAAAGTTGAAAGTGTCCTAAACGCTTTTAATTATCAAAGCTTGTCCTTTACAAATTAAATGGATAATGCTGCACAAATTTCCACGGTCCTTTGCAATACTGCCATACGGTAAAGCCAGTTCCTTGTATTGTGAATGGATTAAAATCCGCAGTTAACAATGCAGTGGTTTGAGACGATTTGTAGGCCGTTACTTTGTTTTGAATGGTTATATGCGGCCATAGTTTTTTTCTATCTTTTGTAATTAACCAGGGTTTAAAAGATTGCTGCAGGGTTTTATGCAAGGCCAGTAATTCAGCAGACTCCACATTATAGAAAACACCAGAAACGATATTTTTTATCCCTGTTACTTCCATGTTTATGATAGCTCTTGCTGCTGCTTTTTTCAGTACTTCATCTATTAGCAACATATCCGCAGGCAAACGATGAAAAAGCGTAAGATGGGCCTCCAGGAAATTGCAATATTTGGGATAATGGGTGTTACGGAGTGTTGTAAAATAGTCATGCGAAACCTTGTCCAGCGTAATGGTTACAATAAGTGGGGGAGCGGCCTTCATAATGATCTGCTGAATTATTTTTTTTAACTTTTGGTTGCAATGTACAGCTATCCGTTGGTAAAGATTTTACTGCCGGATAGCAGTACTAAATAATGTTGAATAACTGATAATTACCGAGTACTTTTAGAAAAGTAATTTTCACCAATATATATATCAATGAAAACGATTAAGAAGAAGAAAAATAACCAGGCCATTGGTAAAGTAGTGTTGGCACTCAGTGTTTTTGTATTGTTATTTGTAGGCCTGTCCCGGCTGCTGAATGTTTACCAGATTTCTTATGTTGGGGCTATTTTTGAAATACTTTGGCTGCCCGTTATTTTGCTGCTGTTTATCCTGCCCGTTCTTTCATTAATTTATTGGATACAGGATAAGTTTAACCCCAAATCAATTTTCCTGTATTCGATTGCATTGGGTATTGCATCGGTTGTTTTGATGGTATATGATAAGTGAGTTTTAAAGGATGAGGGTTTAAAAACGAGTTCAGTAAATCATCCAGGTATTAATATTGGCTTGAAGCGTACGGCTTTAAAAAATCCAATGGCGTAAATTGAATTGTGGATTATTTTTTCAACTTTAACAAGGTATTGAAATGTGGGGGAAGATTAAATTACTAAAAAACGATTGCTGTGGTTTATACTGTTCCCGTAGATGCTGAAACCATTGAACAATTGATCATCAACAAACCCGATTTAGCCACCATTGAAGCAGAACTGCTATCAAAGGGCATGGATGCTAACAGCATTTCCTCCTATATCAGTGAGTACAAACGTTTGCGAAATTCCCAAAGGCACTTCACCGGGTTTTGCTGTATTGGGCTTGGAGCATTTCTTGGTTTAATAAGCTGTATACTTTCTATATTTAACCCGGTGCCTGAGCTGTATCATTTAATTTTATTCGGGTTAACATCGGTTGCCATCCTGATTATTTTTTACGGATTGTTTTGCTTGTTTGAATAAAGCAAATGCTACTAGCATCGGTACCTGTAATTGTAATGCTCCTATAACCATTTACGTAATAATGATTGTACGATTACTAATTAAGTTTTATGTGATAATGTCGTGAAATCGCCACGAAAAACCCTTGATAATTTCCCGCTTGGACTCATTTCTGTGCTTGATTACACAAAAATCGTGTGACTATCAATTTTGAATTAAATTATAAAAAAAGCCATGTAGGCAAACTGTCGTGGCTTAAGATAGTTTTAAGCACTTTAAAATGGGCATCAGTATTTCCCTGGCTCTTTTGCTGCCACTTTGTATGAGCCCCGTGGGTAACCTGGTAGTTTTCGGTATACGAACGTAGAAGAAACTCTCAAAAAAAAAGCGAATCATTTGCCGTTTTAAAAAGTTTGGGTTAATCAAATTTGAGCTGTAATAGGTGTTGGAGTTATGCCACAAATAGTTTTTCGATTATAAGCTGTTGCAACAACACAAACGGGAAATGCAGGTCCGTAAAAAATGTTATGCCATCCAGTAATTTTAATGAATTAGCTTCACTCAAATAACGGGTTAGATTTTATTTTACGAAAAGAGGATGAATTTGTTTTCATTGTGCTATGTAATGTTTGTTTATAAATAAAATTATTAACATGAAATCATTTTTTGAGTTTTTTAAAGAACTTTTTCAAACCAGTGATTTTATGCCAAGGTGGGTTTGCGGCCACTGGACAGAAGCCCACGGATGGTTGTATATTTTATCAAACGTAGTGATCGGGCTGTCCTATTTTGCAATCCCCATAATGCTGTTTCATTTTGTAAAAAAGAAAAAAAATGTTCCCTTCAAAGGAGTGTTTATTCTTTTCAGTCTTTTTATTGTTTTTTGTGGCGTAACTCACATATTGGATGCTATCATTTTTTGGATACCCTTTTATAGACTGAATGCATTGGTGTTGTGTTTAACGGCTGTTATCTCTGCCACTACCGTGTTTGCTATGTATAATAAATTACCGCTTGCACTCAGTCTAAAGTCTCCTGAACAAATGCAAAAAATAATTGATTCTCAAACTGCTGATTTGTTGCATGTTAATAAATTGCTAACAGAAAGTGAAGAACAGTTTAGAGCGCTTGTAAATAACAATCCTGATATAATAACCTTGATGGATGCTAATTTGCGGTACAAATTTGTGAATGATTCACTTAGTAAACTCAACGATAAAAGTCTCGATAGCTATATCGGAAGAACTCCTTTAGAAGTCATGCCCGATCACCCACCCACTGAAATATTTACCAACCATTTAAAGCACGTTTTTGAAAGCGGAAAAAAAGTGCATTATGAAGTGAATACAACGTTTGAAAAAATAGGGCAGGCGTATTTCTCAGTTGATATGATACCGCTTACAAATAAATGGAATCATGTGAGTGATGTAATTACAATTACAAAAAATATCACACCCATTATACAAAATGAAAAAAAATTGCATGATACTATTGCTAAGTTGGAAAAATTTAGTACGCAGCTTGAGTATAAACGAAATACATTACAGGATTTTACGTACATCGTTTCGCACAACCTTCGCTCACCTACAGGTAATTTAATTTCATTGATTGCACTTTATAACAAAACGGGAACTGCAGAAAAAAAGGAATTGCTGCTAGCTAAAATTTTCGATGTATCTCAACAGCTTGGCAATACGGTGCAGGATTTGGGTGAAGTGTTAAATATAGCTAACAATACAAATTTAACAACTGAATTACTTTCGTTTAAAACGGTGGTGGAAAACCAGCAGAAAAATCTTGCTGCTCAAATAATGGAATCCGGTGCAACAATCACTTGCGATTTTGC
Organism: Chitinophagaceae bacterium; assembly: GCA_025360525.1. GTDB lineage: Bacteria > Bacteroidota > Bacteroidia > Chitinophagales > Chitinophagaceae > Ferruginibacter. Next base: position 7,388 of record JANYCA010000071.1, read on the forward strand.
TGGGTGCGAAACCATCACATATCCAAAGGTTTATCTTGAAAGTATTATTTTAAACCTACTTACCAACGCAATAAAATATTCATCAGAAAAACGTAAGCCAATAATACATTTTAGAACTACTATCAGCGAAAAAGGGATTATCACTTTAACTTGTAGTGATAATGGCTTGGGAATTGACGTAAGTAAACATGGTAAAAAGTTATTTTCTCTACACAAAACATTTCACAATAACCCCGATGCAAGGGGAGTAGGATTATTTATTACAAAAAATCAAATTAATGCGATGGGCGGCAGCATAAAAATAGATAGCGAACCAGACAAAGGGGCTACTTTTATTATCCATTTTAATGAAATTGAACTTTAATGAAAAAAAATAAAATAGATAGCGTTTGTATTATTGATGATGACTTGATTTATCAATTCTTGGCAAAAGAAGAAATTGAATACACCAATATGGTAAACAAAATTATGTTTTTCAGCAATGGGGCTAAGGCTATACAATTTTTAACACAAACACTTGATAGTAATGACCCTGCATTGTTGCCGGATCTTATTTTTCTGGATATTAATATGCCAGTTATGGATGGGTGGGAGTTTTTAGAGGCATACACAACGCTTAAACCCAACTTAGGTAAAATAATCACCATCTACGTTGTCAGCTCGTCTACTGATGTCAGAGATTTTGACAGGGCGAGAGCTATCAGCGAAGTAAGCGACTACATCATCAAACCAGTTTCGGGCAACCAGCTTGAAAAAATCTTTAGCCGTTTTTTGTAACATTGTCCCTTTGTAAAACCGGATCAACAATTTGGGTTTAGGCTAACGGATAATGTACCAATTTTAAATGTAGAAAATGAACAACCAGTTTGGAGCCGGGGCTAAAAAAAACGACATTAAAAAATATGCCCAATCACCAAACTGGTCAGTAACGAAATTTATAAACCTGGAGGAGACCAGGATGGAAATTGGTTTTCAAAATCTACCAAAACTTTTATACAAACATTTTTGTAAAAAAGAAGGCAGAGAACCCACGGTGCAATTGCCGGTTATTCCTTTTGATAAAAATGCTTTTTTAGCGCCGTCTGATAATACAACGTTTATTTGGTACGGGCACTCGGTGGTATTGATGCGGATGAACGAAAAAGTTATTTTAATAGACCCTATGCTGGGGAATAATGCAGCGCCCATAGCGCCATTTAGCGTAAACAGGTTTAGCAACAATGTTTTAAGTTTGGTTGATGATTTTCCGGAGATCGATTTACTCTTGCTAACCCACGATCATTATGATCACCTGGATTTTGACAGTATCCAAAAGCTTAAGCGTAAAGTAAAAAAATATTACGTAGCGTTAGGTGTAGCCCGGCATTTAATAAAGTGGGGTATTAACAAAGACGATATCACTGAATTTGATTGGTGGAATAGTCATCTTTTTGAAGATATCCGGATTACATTTACGCCTACGCGGCATTTTTCCGGCAGGGGATTAAGAGACAGGGCCAAATCGCTTTGGGGTGGATGGGTATTAAAGTCGGCTACAGAAAATATTTGGTTTAGTGGCGATGGGGGATACGGCAGTCACTTTGCAACCATCGGCGAAAAACTGGGCCCTTTTGATTTTGCCTTTATGGAATGTGGACAATACAATGAGCACTGGCACCAGATACACCTGTATCCGGAGGAAAGTGTACAGGCGGCGATAGATGCAAAAGCGCAAAAAATAATGCCCGTGCATTGGGCTGGCTTTTCATTAGCGCAACATCCCTGGACAGAGCCAGTTGAAAGATTTGCAGCCGAATGTACTAAGCAGAATGTAAGTTATATAACCCCCAAACTCGGTAGCCCATTTTCTGTAAATACTTTAACTAACAATATCCAATGGTGGAAATAACCAGTGTGGTTATATAATTAATTATACAGGTTGGAAAACCGAATGGAATAACAAAATAACCACAGGAAGTAAGTAGAGTGGCTTTCCTCCACCATTGTTTCAACCGGTGAATCCTTCGCTTTTTATATCAGATTTTTTCTCTCCTTTTATCTTTTAGAATGTTATTAATCGACGCTTGCTTGTTTTAGTGGAAACCATTCTACAGGTTGGGTAACAAATATGGTCAATGTTTTTATAAGGTTGGAGATGTAGCATAAACTTAAATGGGCATAAATGTTGTTTATCTGCTCTAAACAAATTATAACAAATGAAAAAAGTACAATTAATTTTAGGAACTGCACTTCTGTTAGCAGGATTTACAGCATGCAACAATTCTAATGACCCTGCAAAAGAGGATGTGGTTATTTTAAAGGATTACGTGGATTCTGTCGCTAAAGTAAAACCCGTATATACAGTGGAAAATTGGATGGCCATTGAAAATGGGTACCAGGCCCGTGCTTTAAATGCCGAAAAAAATATGGCTGCATTAACAGCCGATGATAAAGCAACTGCAGAAGCGAGTAAAGCTAAGTATGCGGAACTAAAAGCTAAATATGAAGTTAAATTAAAAGAAGCAGAAACAGCCGCAAAGCAAGCTGCTGCTACCCCTGATTACAGACTGATATTGCGTAATAAATTATTTGGTGAAGGTGTTGTTGGATCGGATATGAAATTTGGATTTGTAACTGCAAAAAACATAAAAGATGTGTATGAGAAGTTTGTAGGTACGGTTGCTGACAATAAAAATAATTATACACGTGAAGACTGGGATGAAATTAAAACATTGTATGAAGGGCTTGATAACCGTAAAAATGAAGTTGAAAAAGACCTTGCCGGTAAAGACAATATGAGAATTGCAGCATTAAAAATAAAGTTTGCAACAATTAAGGCTTTACATAGAACCACTGAAAAAATTGAAGAAAATACAAAATCAAAAGAATAAGTAATTTTTTTTTGGTAAGATAAAGTGGATAATTGGTGTCACGGAATAATTAATTGTTCCCTGCCAAATACCCTTTTTAATTTATATCCAAAGCATGCAAACGGTTTGATGTTTTATAATAAAAACGTAAGGTCGTCATTTACACAAATTTCTTTTTTTACCATTTCATTTTCATCTCCGGAAAACAATACAGCTGGCAGCGCCCCAATCAATTGAATCCTGCCGTTTAAAAGTCTTACCCCTGTGCCCTCCGGCAAACAAACAATGGGCAATCCGGGATTAAGTTTTATAAATTCTTCTAAACGTTGATCACGGGTTTCTCCATTGTGGCCTGCAGGGTTAACATTACTGTAATGTGGGTTTATTTGAAACGGCAATAATCCAAGTGCATTAAAGCTTTTTGGTTCAATGATGGGCATGTCATTGGTTGTGCCGATGGTTGGCCCTAAAATATTTGAGCCTGCACTCCACCCGATATATGGAACTCCTTTGTTTACTTTATCACGTATAATATCCAGCAGTTTCAGGTAATAAATATCATGTAATAATTTAAACGTATTGCCACCTCCTACCATAATAACAGCTGCTTTAGTGATTGTTTCAACTGCATTGCCAGGTGATATTGTTGTTATAGTGTAGGGTAAAGTTTCCAGTCCCTTTTTTACTTTTAATGAATAGTCATCAAAGTTATTATCTACCGAAGCAAAAGGAATGAATGCAATCTGCAGTAATGAATCACCCAGCAATTCTTTAATAAATGGTACAGCCGTTTCCAGGTATTCACCGTTGCCTACCCTTGAGCTGCTAAATGCTAAAATTCGGTTAGGAGACATGAAAGCAATTTTTATAATGAAATTTAAATATAAGCCGTTATTAAACAAATGCCCTACGCAATGGTGAGCTGTATTTTATTGTAAAGTTTTACATTAATAAATAACCCTGAATATACAATTTCGCCTCGGTAAAAATAATTAGACAATGAGATAGTTAGATAATAAAATTTACATGACAGCTGTCATAGAATTGGTGTTTTGCATATCGTAATTTTACGTTGGATTTATAAATGCTTTATTTTTTTTCATCCTTAAAATCATTGCCAAATGAATTATTCAAGCTTATGTCCAACCACTTATTCTGTTTATCCTGGCGAATTTGTGCCATTACTGAATGAAGAACAAGTTAAAGCACATTTTTCTCTTCCTCGTGAAACGCAAAATATTCAACCAGCTGTAAACTTAAGGGAAACAGTGGATTCGTTTATAACAGAATTTGCGCTGCCTGGTTTAAAAAGAGAGGAATTGCTTATCCTGGCAGAGGATAATATTTTGACTATCTATGGAATCCATAAAGAAATCCAAAATACTAAGCCAGGAAGAAATCAATTTAGCGAATTTCAATATGATTATTTTGAAAGACACATTTCTTTGCCAGAAAACGTGGATGTAGAATTTGTGGCAGCCACCTATGTATCTGGAATGCTAAGCGTCTATATTCCTAAAACAACCAAGCCTGTTAAAAAAGTACATCAAATAATTGTAGTTTATTAATGATTTAGCCGAATTAGTTTTACGTCTTGTAACCCTTGTGGTTCCAACCAGAAATTTTATAAAAAGATGTCTTACTTCTGTAAGGAGTTTTATTCGTATTCATCAACGACTAAACCTTTGGCTGGAGTGTTATTAGAGATTTGATTTGAGCAAATAGTAACCTTCTATACCCTTTGTTAGAAAAAATTAAACAATTTATTACTCCATAAATCAATGTTGCCTTTCTGAAAACTTATACTTCGGATTTTCTGTTTTTTGCCAACACGCCATGCTGATGGCTTTCTGTATAAGCCAATACTATATTTCTACTATGGTCGTTAAGTGTGTCTTTTTTATGTAACTACCAGTTATTGATAAAAAACGTATTAATTTGTGATACCCATAAATTATGTCGAAAAGAAGAAAAAAGCTTGCAGATAAATATACTACCCAAAATGAGGTTAAACTGATCAGGGGTGGAAAAGACTATTTCGTGGCACTGTTGCAACTGATTGATAATGCCAGGGAAACTATTCATTTTCAAACTTATATTTATACAGAAGATGAAACTGGCCGAATGGTAACAGATGCCCTTAAAAAGGCAGTAAAAAATAAGGTGGAAGTGTACCTGATGGCTGATGGTTATGCTTCACAGGATTTATCAGCATCTTTTGTAGCAGAACTAAAATCAGCTGGTATTCATTTTCGTTTTTTTGAGCCAGTTTTTAAAAGCAGCAATTTTTATTTTGGAAGACGGATGCACTATAAAGTGGTGGTTGCTGATGCAACCCATGCATTGGTTGGTGGGGTAAACATTGCCAACAAATACAATGATATGCCTGGAAAGCCTGCCTGGCTTGATTTTGCTTTGCATGTAACCGGGGAGGTTTCGATGGATCTCTGCATTCAATGCAGAAAAACCTGGAAAGGATACCAGGGGAGCGATAAGATTGCTGCCTGCAGAAATAAATTAATTGATACCGAAATCCTTTCTACAAATGTTTGTGAAGTAAGAATGCGTTGCAACGATTGGGTATGGAAAAAGAATGATATTTCCCGAACCTATTTTGAAATGCTGAATAATGCCACTTCACAGATTACGATATTATGCAGCTATTTTTTACCGGGTAAAAAAGTGCGGAGGCAAATGGAACTAGCAGTTAAAAAAGGTGTTAACATCAGGATAATTGCTGCCGGCCCTTCTGATGTTATGCTGTCTAAGTATGCGGAGCGATGGTTGTACGATTGGCTGTTGCGGTTGGGTATTGAGCTTTATGAATATCAGCGGAATGTGTTGCATGCAAAAATTGCGGTTTGTGATAATAAGTGGATGACAATAGGTTCGTATAACATCAATAACATTAGTGCGTACGCAAGTATGGAATTAAACTTCGATGTGAGAAATGCAGCATTTGCAACAAATGCATGCGAAAAATTAGAAGAAATTATCGCCAATGATTGTATACGCATTACCCATGAAGATTTGCTAAAAACAACGAATATTTTTAAGCAGTTTGTTCGCTGGCTGTCTTACCAGTTTATCCGGGTAATGTTTTATATATTTACCTTTTATTTTAAGCAAAAAAGTTAATACAGCAAAGGTTTGGTAGCATTATAGGTTGAAGAAATGGGATATAATTAAATACTATTAATAGCTGGACAAATTAGCTATGGTAACATTGACAACAAAAAGCATCGCTTTAAAAATGTTGCTAAAAAAGTTTCTTTTAAAAGCTTGGTCAGCGATTAATTTCCACGAATGCGTTGCAACATTGATTTAACTACTTGCCAATCCCATTTTGCAAATCTTCCACGTTGCACTACCATTAAATTGTTAGTTGGCTGTTGCAGGTAGTAATGAAATACAAATTGCTCTTTTGGATACTGCCAGCCAATGATTTGCCCGAAGCGTAAATCATTAAATACAAGGGTGTCAGTGTATTTTTCTACGGTATAAAATTGCTGCGAAAAGCGGATTAATTTTTGCAAATCTTCTTTATATTCCATTGCTTCCAATAAACTATCATTTCGGGGAAAATATTGAAATGCTATTTGCTTTTTGCGATCGAATATTGACCGAAAGCCAACATAATAGCCACTGTCATTACCGGCTACAACATACCATAACCAGTTTTGCAGCGGTGCCGGTGTGGTAAAATATCGTTGATGAGGTACTTGCTGACGGCTAAAAATTTCTTTAACATCCGCATTAATTTTCATTTTATTTATGGTGCAGTAGCTGAGATATAGGAAGGGGAGTATTAAACCAAATCTCCACCAGAATTTTCTTTTTGGGCTATACGGATTTAAAAAAATCAGCATTAAAACTGCAATCCCCCCCCACACAGAAAAAAAGGGATCAGCTACATAAATAACATTGAAAGAAAACCTGGTATGGTTAAAAGGTTCCAGCCAACCAACTCCATAATTATTGAAGCCGTCGATAAATAAATGCAAAAAAACTTCCGATGCAAAAAATAATATCCATTTTCTAAAACGAATGTTGTGAGGGCGATGCACTCTATCAGCTATTAAAGCAAATGCAGGAACCACGAGTAAGCCAAACAAAATTGAATGGGTAAAGCCTCTGTGCGCCAATAAATTTTCTGATGTGTTTAACCAAAAACTTGCCAGGAAATCAATATCAGGAATACTCTGGGCCAAGGCACCCCATATCATTGCTTTTTTGCAAAAGTCCTTTTCAAAAAACGCTTCACCAATACAGGCGCCTAATGCTATATGTGTGAGTGAATCCAACTCTGATTGTATGTTATTTAATAAGTTATCTATTGCAATATTCTTGCCGTATAAGAGACAGCATTCAATACCATAATCTATTCTTTTAACACATGCTACTTGTGATGCGTTATAAATACGGGTATCCGGTGGTCTTTAATTATTTCACTAATAAAACTTTTATGAAAAAGCCCTGCTAAACCAGACCGGCCAAAAGAACCACTTATAACAATTGCTGTTTGCATTTCACTTAGCCAAGCGTTAAAATGTTTTTTGGGATTAATATCCAGTTTGGTAATGGTTAAATCGGGGAAATGCCTGGCGGCAAGTTCTTCAATATATGCCATGTCCGGTATGTCATTTTCTGCTCCTTCGCTGGCATAAACCAATAGTGTTTTATTGGTTGTTAATTCGGGAAAAAGATAGGCAAATTGCTTAATGGCATATACAGAAGATTCACTTGCATCGTAGGAAAGAATATTGGTTTTCGGAAAATCATATTTTTCAGGTACCACTATTACCGGGCATTCCATGCCATGCATTGCGTCCTTAAGGTATTCATTAGGTTCACCAGGCGAAAGATTTTCATAGAACGATTCGCTGCCAATTATCAGCAAATCGGCAAACCTTGATTCTTTCCTTAATCCAGGTAACGCTAAGTCAGTTAAATCTTTGTGTACCCGGTAATCGATGTTGTTTTTTTTGCATAAATTTTCAAACCTTTCCACATTAGCTGCCACTGCTTCGTCGGTTTCTCCTTCAATAAATGGAATAAATATGGGCCCATTCATGCCATCTGCATAACTCCACAAATTGGCGTAATTAACCTGGGGTAAAAATACGCCTGTTAAAAGCACCGGACTAAGCTCATTAATGCTTCGGGCAAATTCAAATGCACCTTCGGAAAAATGTATTCCGTCAAATGCCAGCAACATTTTTTTCATATAATTTATTTCTCCAAATGTATCACTATTACAAAGCATTTTTAATAATACCTAACAAAAATGGTACTGATGGATATCATAAAATTATTGGTAAGAGCAAAATTTATTAATATTTACAGATCAGTTTCAATAATGGTTAGTAAGATAATATTAACATCGGCTGATTATATAATTATCATGGTTGTTATCGCAGTGCATTATTAGAATACACCGCCCAGAAAAGGTTATAAAAAGCTACCATCTAAAGTATAAATGTTTATTTGAGTGAATGGATAAGTTGCGAAATATTGATGTTTGTTTTCTGGCTCCATAAAAAATTCATCCGTGCTAAAATGATGTAAAAAACAGGAAAAGAATAGACAAAATGCAAAATTATCGCCCTCACTTAATCATCAAAAAAAAAGTCTATTAAAAACAAAATAGTTCTTTTGTTTTTAATAGACTGATGAAGAAAAGCGGAATTGGTAAATTGCTGCCGAAGAAGGCAGGAAAATTATTTTGTTTCTGCTACCGGTTTGTTAAGACTGGCACTCATTTCCATACTGATGGTGCTTTTTTCAATTTTAAGATAGCTGCCTGGGCTAACCTCAAGGTTGATAGTTCCATCTTCATTTACTTTGTTGATACTACCATGAATGCCGGCAATTGTTACAACCTTATCACCTTTTTTAAGGTCACTGATAAAAGTTTTTTGTTGCTTCGCTTTTTTTGCCTGTGGCCGAATCATGAACATCCAGAACACTAAAATCATTAAGCCCATAAAAATAAGTGAAAAACTGCTGCTGCCTTTTCCCTGGGGGTCCATCATTAAAAAGATACTAAGTAATTGCATGTTGTATTTGAGTTGATTAATAAATAATTATTTCTTTACTGGCGTTACATCTCCTACAAGTTTTAAATAGGGGAAAGATGTAAATGTGTTGGCGGTTACTGTAATTGTTTTTTCCTGGTGTCCCTCTTTACCTTGGCTGTTAAAAACAACTTTTATTATGCCTGTCTGGCCGGGTTTTATAGGCTGTTCGGGTTTCTCGGGAACAGTGCAACCGCAACTTGCAGTTGCATTACTTATTACCAATGCCTTTTTGCCGGTATTTTTAAACTTAAAACTTCGTTCAACCTTGTCTCCTTCATTAATGGTTCCAAAGTTAAATACGCTGTCAATTAATTGCACTTCGGTACTGTCTTTCAATGCTAATTCTGTAAGTTTAGCGCCATCATCTCCAATTTTATCTTTTCTTCTCACATCGCAACTATACAAAACAATCAAACTTATAATAAACACATAATATTTTTTCATGGTAACTATTTTTACAGGCTAACAGCTAACCCTTTAAACTCCTAAACGTCTAAACTATTAAACTACTTTCAACTACTTTCAACTGCTTTAAACCTACACTAACTCTTTAATTATATCGTGCTATTCTTAAAAGTTTTCTTTACAATTTTCCCTTCTGCCGACAGCTCTTTGTGTATGTTATCTAATATGCCATTGATGAACTGTCCGCTTTGAGGCGTACTGTAATCCTTTGCAAGATCAATGTATTCGTTGATAGTTACTTTTGTAGGGATGGTTTCAAAAAATAAAAATTCGCAAATGCCCATCTGTATTATTATAAGATCAAGCGTGGCAATACGTTCTGCATCCCAGTTCTTCAGCTTGGGCTTCAATAATTCCATACTTACTTCCCTTTTATCAATAATGGTAAGCAGGAGGCTTTTGGCAAAGTCAATTTTTTCTTTAGTTACCAGTTCATTAAAATCAAACTGGTGAGGTTTTTGGAAAAAATTCAACACCAATAGGTGCATCATTTCTGCATCATCATCCCAGTTTATAAAAAACTCTTCTACGTGATTGATAAAATTTTCATTAGGTAACATCAGGTCGGTAAAAATGAACTCCAGGATATTTTTTTCATTCTTCTTATCTCTTGCCAGTACACCAATGTAATCACGATATTCTTCTGAAGCAATGAGCGCTTCGTATGTTTTTCTTAATAAATTTTCATCAATTATTTGTGCTGGTTTGGTTTCACCAACCGCACCTGCAAAACTGGGCATTTCAAATATTTTCCATAATAGCTCGTTTCCAGAAATTTTTGTATTTATTTTAAGGTCATCTGCAGATGGTAAGTGCTTACTGGCTTTTTTTATGGCATCTTTTTCAGCGTAACGTGCAACTTCGGTGGTAAAGTAGATAAGGTAAACCAATAATTTACGGGTTTGGTCAAATTGTTTGTTTAATAAACGGACGGCATCGTTTGGATTGGCATCTTTACTAATGCTGTCTAACGTGTACAAAGTTTGCATTACTTTAATGCGGATATTTCTTCTGCTAATCATTCAAAAACTCACTTTATTGAAGCCGCAAATGTACTGTTTTAATTACAGGTTGATCACATTTATGGCCTTCGTGAAAAATTGTCTGCTATTGACTGTAATTAACTGACACAGCTTTAAATTTATCTGCCAACAATACAATTTAATTCAGTTGGTATAGTATTCGCTACTTGTACATAAACCCGAAATTAATCGGGCCGAATCAATTAACTAAAAAAAATCAATACGATTATGGCTAAGAAGTTAAGCATTACACCGCTACATGACAGGGTAATTGTGAAAGCTGCTGCCGCAGAAGAGAAAACTGCCGGTGGTATCATTATTCCAGACACAGCAAAAGAAAAACCACAACGTGGTACTGTAATAGCAGCGGGACCGGGTAAAAAAGACGAACCTGTAACTGTTAAAGCCGGAGATACAGTTTTATACGGTAAATATGCCGGTACAGAAATTACGGTAGAAGGTTCTGAGTACTTAATTATGAGAGAAAGCGATATTCTTGCAATAGTTTAACCCCCATCCCCTGAAGGGGAATAAGGCAAGTTCTTTTAAATTTATTGATTCATTAAAATAAAGCCTGTGATGCTCCGCAGGTTTCAAGTCCCCCTTTAGGGGATAGGAGCAATAATTACAATGGCAAAAATGATATACTTCGATATCGAAGCAAGAAACAAAATGAAAAAAGGCGTGGACACATTGGCCAACGCTGTTAAAGTAACCCTTGGCCCTAAAGGCCGTAATGTGGTAATCGAGAAAAAATTTGGAGCACCACAGGTAACTAAAGATGGTGTTACTGTTGCAAAAGAAATTGAACTGGACGACGCCATCGAAAACATGGGTGCTCAAATGGTAAAAGAAGTAGCTTCCAAAACTGCGGATATTGCAGGTGATGGTACAACTACAGCAACTGTGCTTGCCCAAAGTATCATCAGCGAAGGCCTTAAAATGGTTGCTGCCGGTGCTAATCCAATGGATTTAAAACGTGGTATCGACAAAGCTGTTAGTATCGTTGTTGAAAATCTTAGATCACAAAGTCAAACTGTTGGTAACGATAGCAAAAAAATTCAGCAGGTAGCTACAATCTCTGCAAACAATGACGAAACAATTGGTAAGTTAATTGCCGAAGCTTTTGCCAAAGTAGGTAAAGAAGGTGTTATTACAGTAGAAGAAGCAAAAGGAACTGATACTACCGTTGATATAGTAGAAGGTATGCAATTTGACCGTGGATACGTTTCCCCGTATTTTGTAACCAACAGCGAAAAAATGCAGACTGAATTGCAAACGCCTTACATATTAATTTATGATAAGAAAATTTCTGCGATGAAAGACATTCTTCATATTCTGGAGAAAGTTGCCCAAACGGGTCGTCCATTATTGATTATTGCTGAAGATCTGGAAGGCGAAGCATTGGCAACATTAGTGGTAAACAAATTACGTGGCACCATTAAAGTAGCTGCTGTTAAAGCACCTGGTTTTGGTGACAGGAGAAAAGAGATGCTGACTGACATTGCTATTTTAACTGCAGGAATTGTTGTTAGCGAAGAGCAAGGTTTTAAATTGGAGAATGCTGATTTAACGTACTTAGGTCAGGCAGCTTCTGTAACAATTGATAAAGACAATACAACCATCGTTGGTGGTAAGGGCACTAAAAAATTAATCACAGAACGTGTTAATCAAATTAAGGCCCAGGTAGAAAACACTACTTCCGATTACGATAAAGAAAAACTACAGGAGCGTTTAGCTAAATTGGCTGGTGGTGTTGCAGTGTTATACGTAGGTGCTGCTACCGAACTGGAAATGAAAGAAAAGAAAGATCGTGTTGATGATGCATTACATGCTACAAGAGCTGCTGTTGAAGAAGGTATTGTGCCGGGCGGTGGTGTTGCTTACATCCGTGCCATCGAAGCGTTGGAACCTAAAGTAAAAGGTCAGATTGCAGATGAGCAAACAGGTATGGCGATTGTACGCCGGGCTTTGGAAGCTCCTATTCGTACCTTAACTGAAAATGCTGGTATTGATGGTTCTATCGTTGTACAAAAAATTAAAGAAGGTAAAGGCGATTTTGGTTTTAATGCAAGAACTGAAGTTTACGAAAACCTGTTTAAAGCTGGTGTAATAGATCCAACTAAAGTTAGTCGTGTTGCTTTGGAAAATGCAGCTTCAATTGCTGGTATGTTGTTAACTACAGAATGTGTAATAGCAGACAGGCCAAAAGAAGAAGCAGCGCATGCACATGGTGGTGCACCGGATATGGGCGGCATGGGAGGTTATTAATTTAATAAGCTTTCAATATTTAAAAAATCATCCCCTTCAATTTTTGAAGGGGATTGTTTTTTGGCTTATCTGCAGCAACCCTATCCATCTTCGTAGGACTGTCCTGGTTTTTTCGGAAGCCACTCTTAAAAACGGTATATATCTTTGGAGTTTTACTTATACCACAAGCAGTAGATGGTTGACAAACTCAACCTACTTTGTTTGCAATCCGGTATCTACTTTTGCAATCCTTTTCAACAATTTTTAAACCTTGGTTTAATTAGTGTGGCTTCAATAATTGCTCAGCAATTAATAAGTCCCGGGGTGTAGTAATCTTAATATTATCTTCTTCCCCTTCAATTAAATGGACAGGAATGCCGAATGCTTCTACAACCGTAGCTTCATCCGTAAATTTATCTTTAAAATCTATATTGTATGCAGGCAGCAAAATTTTGCTGTGAAAAGTTTGTGGCGTTTGTACCAGTTTAATCATACCTCTGTCGATAGCCTCATTACTATCGCCTCTTACCAATCTTATACTATCCTTCGAATTTATTACAGGAATTGTTGCCCCCTTTTCCAACGCATCTTCATAACATCGTTGTATCAAAGATTTGCTTAGCAAACATCTAACCCCATCATGCACAAAAATGATGCTTTCTTCCTTTACCATGTCAAGTCCATTTTGTACAGAGTGAAACCTGGTTCTTCCGCCTGTAGTAATTTGAATTCGGTTGTAATCAAAAAAAGCATCTATTATTTCCTGGCCAGCTGCAATGTATTCTTCCGGCAATACCAGGATAATAGTTAAATCGCTGTAGGTCTCTAAAAAAGTGTGCAGCGTGTAATATAAAATAGGTTTGCCATTCAATAATAAAAACTGCTTAGGTATGGGAGTGTTCATTCTTGTGCCATTACCACCGGCAACAATTACTGCAATTTTTTTCATAATTAAAATCCTGTTTTCTTCAATACTCATTATTAATTCCTGAACTACTAACCACTATTCATCTTTATAGACACGTACAAAGTTTGTTCCATCGCTGCTTTTGGCGCCCCGGTACATTCCTTCGCTATTAAATAGCAATGCTACATTTCCGGTTGCATCTACGCCAACCATCCCGCCTTCGCCACCAATTTTCACTAGTTTATTATTTACAACCTCCTGCATGGCAGCTTGCAGGCTAAGGCCTTTGTATTCCATCAGGCAACTTACATCATAGGCTGCAACAGCTCGTATAAACAGTTCGCCATGACCGGTACAGCTAATAGCGCAGGTACTGTTATTGGCATAGGTTCCGGCACCTATTACAGGCGTATCTCCTATGCGTCCATACTTTTTATTTGTCATGCCGCCGGTGCTGGTTGCAGCTGCAATATTTCCATCGCGGTCGCAGGCGGCAGCGCCCACCGTTCCAAATTTTTTATTTTTTACTTCAACTATCAATTCCGGTTCTTCGCTATGATCGAGTGCATACACATCGCTATTGCGTATCTGCATCCATTGGTCGTATCGGAATTGAGAAAAGAAATAGTCATCCGGCGCAGTAGCAATTCCCTGTTTAATTGCAAAATCATATGCTCCTTTTCCACTTAAAAAAACGTGGTCGCTATGGCGCATTATTGCTGTGGCTAGCGTAATTGGGTTGCGTATGTTACTTATGCCTGCCACTGCACCCGCAGATAAATCGCTGCCGCTCATAATGGCCGCATCCATCTCGTGTGTGCCATCTTTTGTAAATACACTACCACATCCTGCATTAAACAAAATATTATTTTCTAGTATTTCCACGGTTAAGGTAACCGCATCTGTCGCCGATCCACCTTGTTCCAGCAGTGCATACCCGGCGGTTAGTGCATGTTGCAGCCCTTGCAGATAAGCCTGTTCCAATTCCGGCGTCATGTCTTTTTTGAGTATGGTGCCGGCACCGCCATGTATGGCCAATGATATTTTCTGCATGAATGATTCCTTTATTGAGCGCCGAAATTAACCATTAATGCCAATATTTAAAGTATCTGTTACACTTACAAACCAGTCACTATTAATAATAAATAAAATATTCTTATTAAAACCCTTATCCTACCTGTTAAAAACCTGTGGATAACCACTGTGTCCTGTGTAAATGTTCAACTTCACTTGTAACGCCATTCCTTTATATTTACCGCCCGAATAAATCATTTATAAATGAGGGCGGTGAACCTTGTAACATCTGTGTAAAATGGGCATTTTAATTTTTCAACAGCGAAAACAAAATTGCCATTTTCACGAAGGTTTGCCCTCTTACTAAAATATTGAAAAGTGCGATTAAAGAGTTTAGAAATAAAAGGATTTAAAAGTTTTGCTGATAAAACTGTACTGCAGTTTGATGAAGGCATTACCGGCGTAATTGGTCCCAATGGTTGTGGTAAAAGTAATATTATCGACAGTATCCGCTGGGTAATTGGCGAACATAAAATCAGCAATCTCCGTAGCGAAAACCTGGAGAGCCTGGTATTCAACGGCTCCAAAAGCCGCTCTGCATCGGGCCTTGCCGAGGTAAGTCTTACGTTTGAAAATACCAAAAACCTGTTACCAACCGAATTTAACATGGTAACCGTTACCCGTAAATATTACAAAAACGGGGAAAGCGAATACCGCCTCAATGATGTGGCCTGCCGACTGAAAGATATTCACAACCTGTTTATGGATACCGGTATTAGTACCGACAGTTATGCCATTATTGAACTAGGCATGGTGGATGATATCATTAAGGATAAAGAAAACAGCCGTCGCAAAATGCTGGAACAGGCAGCAGGTATTACCATCTACAAAACACGTAAAAAAGAAGCCAAACTTAAGCTGGATGCCACCGAACAGGATCTTGCCCGTATTGAAGATTTATTGTTTGAAATCAACAACCAATTAAAAGCGCTGGAAAGCCAGGCAAAAAAAGCAGAGAAATATTTTGAGATAAAAAAAGATTACAAAGAGGTTAGCATTGAATTGGCTAAAGCTGCGTTAGAAGGCTTCAACATTACCTACCGTGATTTAAATCATCAACAGCAAATTGAAGTAGATAAGCGCATTGCGCTGGAAACCGCTATTGCTACCGAAGACGCTGCACTAGAGCAGGAAAAACTGGGCTTTATCGAAAAAGAAAAAGCCCTGCAGGAAATGCAACATGCCTTCAACGATATGCTGGCCACTGTTCGCAATAAGGAAAGTGAGAAAAGCCTGGCAGCCCAGCGTCTGCAATATTTAAAGGAAAGAGAAAAAACTTTAAGTGAATTTTTAGAGAAAGCAGGTGGTCAGTTAAAGGGCCTGAATGAAAGTATTCAATTTACCAGCAACCAGATAAAAGAGGATGAAGAAAAGTTAACGATTCTTGCAGAAAAGTTAGATGAATTAAAAGATGCGGTTGAAGCAAAGAGGGCCATATTTGATGAAAAACGCAGCGGTATTGATGCACTTAGAAAAGATAACCAGGCCATACAGCGCCAGCAATTTGAAGCAGAAAAAAAAGTAGCGGTTGCCGATACATCAATTCAGAATCTGCAACGAACAATCGTACAAATTCAGGAAGAAAAAAATCAGCGCCAGCTGCAATTGCAGCAGCTGGAAGTGGAACGCAAAGTAAAGGCAGATGAGCTGGATCAAAAAAAGATCAACCTGCAGCAATTGCAGGATCAGCATGAGTTTACCAAAGACCAGATATTTCAAACTCAAAGCAGGCTCGAAGCTTTGCGGAATCAGCTGGCCGAAGAAAGCCGGAAATTAGACAGCAAAAAAAATGAATATGCACTCTTAAAAAGCCTGGTAGATTCCATGGAAGGCTACCCCGAGAGCGTTAAATTTTTACACAAAAACACCAACTGGAATCACCAGGCGCCCTTGCTGAGTGATATCATTTATGTACAGCCGGCTTACCGTGCGGCGGTTGAAAATGTATTGGAACCTTACCTTAATTTTTATGTAGTAAATAATCTTGCCGAAGGCCTGCAGGCAATTCACTTGCTGGATGACAATAAAAAAGGCAAAGCCAACTTTTTTTTACAGGATAAATTTACAGGCAATCATGCAGTTCAACAACCGGCAGGTACCATCCCCGCTTTAAGTGTAATTGAGGTAGATGACAAATACATCAATCTTGCCAAACACTTGCTGGGCAATGTTTTTATTGCAGAAACTGAAGATGCACTTATTGATACCGATGGTGTAGTGGTACTGGAAAAAACCGGTAAATATGTAAAGGGCCAGTTTTTTATTACGGGTGGCAGCGTGGGTTTATTTGAAGGTAAAAAAATTGGCCGGGCAAAAAATATAGAGAAACTGGTGGAAGAAATTGCCGCACAGGATATCATCGTAAATGAATTAAAAGCTACTATACAAATAAGGCACAATGAGGTAATTGCATTTAACGAGCAGTTAAAAGAAAATGCCATTAAACAAACCCAGCAGGAAATTAATCAGCTCACCAACCTTGTTTTCAGTCAGCAGAATAAAATTGAAAATCTGCATTTGCTGGAAGAAACCAGCAGTAAAAGAATTGAAGAGCTGCAAACGCAATTAGAGGTAAATCATGATGCCATTTCCAGTACACGGGATGAGTTGGAAAAATACAATACCCAACTGGAAGAGCTGGCAGAAAAAATGCAGTTAATAGAAAGAGATTATGCAGTAGCAGAACAGGAATATAGTTTTGCAACAGCCACCTTCAACGATAATAATCTGCAATACACCAAGCAACAAAGCAAAGTAGTTTCTCTTAAACAGGAGTTTACTTTTAAGAGTAACCAGTTAAAAGATTTAACGGTGCAGGTGGATAGCAGCAATGCACAACTCGCCGAAGCCGCAGGCAGCATCGATGCCACGGCCGTTGCACTCGCCGAACTGGAAAACCTGCTGGTAACGATGTTGCAAAACAAAGACGTTGAAGAAAAAAAATTGAACGAAGCAGACCAGGCGTATTACAATAACCGCAATGCCTTGGCCGCAAAAGAATCAGAGCTTCGCCACAAACAAAAATCAAAAGAAGGCATCGATACCCTGCTGAACGAGATAAAAGACAAACTCACCGAACTAAAACTTCAACTGGCGGGCATGAAGGAACGCCTGCTGGTAGAGTTTAGAATCGATCTGGATGCCATCATCGATGAACCCCGTACAGGCGAGGTGCCGCTGGCAGAGCTGCAGGAAAAAAATGACCGCATGCGCAAGCGACTCGAAAATATTGGGGAGGTAAACCCAACTGCCATTGAGGCCTACACCGAAATGAAAAAGCGCTACGAGTTTATCCTGGAGCAAAAGAATGATTTGGTAACGGCAAAGGACAGCCTGATGCAAACCATACAGGAGGTAGAAGCCACGGCCAACCAGCAGTTTCTCGACACGTTTAACAAGGTGAGAGAAAATTTCCAGAAAGTATTTAAGGCATTGTTTACAGAAGATGATACAGCCGACATGGTATTGGTAGATCCGCAAAACCTGTCAGAAACCGGCATTGATATTGTTGCCAAACCAAAGGGCAAACGCCCAAGCAGTATCGGCCAGTTGAGTGGAGGAGAGAAGACACTTACTGCCACGGCCTTGCTATTTGCCATCTACCTTATTAAACCTGCACCGTTCTGTATTTTAGATGAGGTAGATGCTCCACTCGATGATGCCAACGTAGGCAAGTTCACCAAAATGATAAAACAGTTTAGTGAAAACAGCCAGTTCATTATTGTAACCCACAACAAACAAACGATGAGTGCGGTAGATGTAATTTATGGCGTAACCATGCAGGAGCCCGGCGTAAGCAAACTGGTGCCGGTAGATTTTAGAAGTTTAAATTAAGAAAGTAATCGCCACACAAATTGGCCTCAGCAATAATATAAAATGCCAGGTTAATAAATCCTGGCATTGTTGTTTTTTGTATAGCTGATGATCAAAAGCGATGTCAATAATTTCTTAGAAAAACATAGTGGCTGTAACCTTCAAATCTTTGGTCAGCCCTGGTTCCGGCTTTTTATTCCAAGTCCGGCACAGGCCCGGCCACATTGCCCTCACCGGGCTTTCCATTTCAATCCGGCAGCTTTTCGGCAACCAATCATTGGGCAGCATGGGCTATCAAATGGAAGGGTATCCGTCTTGTCAAAAGCTTTTTAAAAATGAAAGCCACAACCTTTAAAATAATAACATGGTAGCACTAAGACTTTACCTGTATTCTTGGATCGTATATGTGTATACTGTCGGCGTTATCTTTCCATTTAATATTGTATTCAATAAATTGACCGTAGGTTGCCGCAGAATCAACCGTGGCTTTCCAGTCTTTCGAATTGCTGATCGGTTCCGGCCCGGATGAAAATATATTGTCACTTGTTACGTTGGGCTTTTTATAAATATCGATAATACTCCTAACATCCACGGTATGTATTTGCCATTTGATTTTTTTTCCGGCTTTTACTTTAAAGATTTTGGCCGGGTTACCATTAGCATCTTTTAAAATAAGGTCGCCATTACTATCGATTCCCTCTATTTTAATAACTTCCGTTCCAGCGGGTGCAAAGAATTCCTGGCAAGCGTAAAAAGGCATAGCTAGTATTATCAACGCAATAATGAGTTTGGTTAATCGCATGTTCATGGTAAATAAATTTTGGAGGTTAAAAGATTGATAAAAAATCCTTATAAATATAGAGGTAGTTTTTCAAAAAAAGAAGGGGTATTTTACGAGGCTTTTATTTAAATGCAGTAGTTGAATATGTGGAGTTTTTTTCAAGTAGAATACGGGTCCTGTAATGCTTTTGTTTTATGCATCAGGGGCTGTCAGTACATTTTATTTAAGTTCCTGTAATAGAAAACCACAAATAGAATTGGCACAATAAGTATAGGCAAAATTAGCATGCCCCAAACTGTATCAGTTGTTCCAGTCACTACTGGATATACATAAGAGACCAATTGTGCAACCAGGTATATTTAAAAGCCTTTCTTATTGCCAAAAAACATCAATACAATGCCTGTTAGCATTACTACTTGAAACGCAGCCATATAAATAAAGCTTTTGCCATTTAATGCTCCAATCATTGACTGATAATCGTAATAGCTGCGAATATTCATAAACAAGTAAAGAGCACTAAAAAGAATATTTATTCCAGAAAATATTAAAAAGTTGTTATTCTTTTTTGCTGCCTGTGAATCAAACCAATTCATGTCAACGTGTTTTTAAAGTTTTCACCTTTTTAGGTATGGTGAATTTAATAACTATTCGTTATACCAAACGCCCCGGTTGTGTCATTTTTTGACCAACCGGCAAAGCAGAGCCTCCACGATTGAATAACGGCGGGTTCTGCAAAGCACCTTCCATGCAGCACAGATGCAGCACAGACAGCCGCCGGGGAAACTTTTAATTTATGCTGTGGGAGGTATTTAACGGAGCACTGCAACCTAAATTAATTTCCCGCACTTATTCAGCGCCTGCACTCGCATTTTTATTTTTCAGAACCTCCAGTTCTGTTGTTAATTTGTCTATTTGCAATTGCTGGTCTTTTATAGCTGCTACCAGCAATGGAATCAGGCTTTGCTCATTAATTGTTTTGATGGTGGAGTTTCTGTAAACGTTTTTTCCAAACATATAGGATACACTTTTTTCTATTACCATGTCAGGGAAAATATGCTGAAAATCTTCGGCTACAAAACCAAACTTTCTTCCATGCTGTAATTTCAGGTGTTTGTACTGCTCCGTATTATATTCAAATGTCTTGGGTTGCAGTTGAACCAGTTTTTCCAACGGGTTCTCAATCGCTGTTATATTTTTTTTAATCTCACTGTCATTTAAATTTTGTGAATAAACTGCTGCTGAAATAAAAAGGCAGGTAATTAGTTGAGTGCTCTGTTTCATCAGTCCGGAAAAATTATACATAAGTTTAAAGTTTAGAATGAATAATATAGATCTGCCATTTACTATAATGGCAAGAAGATGTATGTATTAAAAAGTGGGGATGATTAGTTATACCCGTTGAGGAGGGGGCGTAGGAATTGAAGCAAAAAAAAGTTGTTTAAAAGCAACACTATTTCCGGCTATATTTTTTGGTGTGATAGCAATACCATGTAATCCAACACTAACTAAATAATTATTATAGAGGTAAAGATCCCTGGTTTCTGAATCAAATCTTTCTTCTGTATTATTAGCATTATTATCTGTTTCTTCATTCATTAATAAAGCGATAATTGAATTGCTGCTGTTTACAGAAAATAGTACAGGCACTATTGTAGTTGCACCCTTCAAAAGATAAATGGTAATAAAAAAAACTGCGGCAAAATATTTAAGTAAATTTTTTTTCATTGCAATTATTGTAAAAATATTGCACGGGTAATATCTAAACAAATGAATTGGTAAATTTTATGATTCCCTTCACTAGTGTCCCGTTAAATTAAATTAAAGTTCTTTGAAAATCTTAGTCGACCTGCATTACAGCCGAAAAAATGATGGTGACGATTTGAATTAAGTTCAAATATTTTTCGTTAAAATTCGGGGATGAACAATGGAAAATATGTATTTGCACAAGTTGCCTCATTTTTGCCTGCCCGTATTTTTGACAAATGTGCTTTAAAGTATAACGGTAACAAATGGGTAAAACATTTTACCTGCTGGAATCAATTAATGTGTACGATGTTAGGCCAGTTAAGCGGTCGTGAAAGCTTAAGAGATTTACTTATCACAATTAGTGCACATCCTAATAAATATTATCACTTAGGCTTTGGAAAAAATGTATCCCGTACAAATCTAGCATTAGCCAATGAGCAAAGAGATTGTAGTATTTATGAATCTTTTGCTTATGAAATGATTGCAATTGCAAGAAGCTCCCTAATTGATGAAACTGATTTTACATTAGCAGTAACAGGAAACGTGTATGCTTTTGATTCTACAACAATTGATCTTTGCTTAAATGTGTTCTGGTGGGCAAGTTTTCGAAAGGCAAAAGGAGCAATAAAGATCCATACTTTATATGATGTCAAGACTTCAATTCCTGCTTTTGTTCATATAACCTAAGGAAATGTTCATGATGTTAACGCATTAGATGTTTTGACCTACAAAGCAGGCGGGTTCAACATCATGGACAAAGCCTATGTAAATTTCAAACGGCTGTTTGTAATCCATTTATCGAAGGCTTATTATATTACCAGAGCTAAGGATAATTTTAGTTTCAGGAGAATAAGTTCCTTAAAAACAGACAAGATTAAAGGGATTATCTGTGATCAGAAGATAAACCTAAATGGAATTAAATCATTAGCAAAGTATCCTGAAATTTTAAGGAGAATCAAATATTTTGACCAAGAACAACAAAGGACATTTGTATTTATAACCAATAATTTTACTCAACCTGCTATCGAAATTGCGCTGTTGTACAAGTACAGATGGAAAGTAGAATTATTTTTTAAATGGATAAAACAGCATCTGAAAATAAAATCGTTTTGAGGTACATCAATGAATACAGTAAAGACCCAGGTTTATATCGCAATAGCTACCTACACCTTGGTCGTAATAATTAAGAGTAAGCTCAAGATAAATCGATCAACATATGAAATACTGCAGATAATGAGTGCTTCTCTTTTTGATAAAACACATCTAAATGATTTACTGCAAAGCCCGGTCTCTAAGAATGTCAAAGAACAAAAATGTAAACAATTAAAAATTGAATTAATTTAACGGGACACTAGTGATTTTACAATGGTAAATTATTAATTAATGCAGATGATAGTCCGCATGGATATAAATTATGGGCATCAGATGGCACTGAAGTAGGTACAACATTAGTGAAGGATATTAATGTATTTAGTGACGGTTCCAATGCAGATTTTTTTACAAAGGTGTTGGGTCAATGGGAGATGGAGTAGTATTTAATGCTTACATACTTGAGCTGGGTGGGGAGTTATATAAATCAGATGGAACAAGTGCCGGTTCTGCCTTATTGAATGATATTAGAACCGGACCTGACTGGTCATATCTAAACGCATTTCAGTTTAAGAATAATGAAGCTATTTTATTGATGATGATGATGCGGTAAATACCGCCATTTTTAAAACGGATGCAACTACAGCAGGGTTAAAAAGAATGGTTTACATCGATCGCAATATTTATTACGTTGTAAATTTTAGTGTTACAGACAATGGCCGGTTGTTTTATGTACTGGGTAATAAATGTACAGGTGGATTTTAACTTTGCCACAGCAGCGGTAATGATGGCAGCGGTATAATGCTGAGTTCATTTCTTTACTATTTTAATAACTACACTGTAGTAATTGGTAATATGGCCTATTTTGAAGCAGGCGACTTTGAGCATTGTTATGAGCTATGGAAAAGTGATGGCACCCTTGCAGGCACAAAAATGCTAAAAGATATTAACCCTGGTTTTAATGGTTCTTATCCTTACAGTTTATTTGTTTATTAAAATAACATATACTTCGGGGCCTACGATGGTTTCGGTTTTAATTTTTCACTTTGGAAAAGTGATGGAACTGAAAATGGTACTCAAAAACTTTTTAATATTACACCTGCAACTTTTACTGAGAATTTTGCTGACCCGGCATTACAGGTTTTCTGCATATCAAATGGAAATTTGTATTTTACATCTACTGATTTTAATACCTATGGCGCAGAGTTATGGAAAACAAATGGTACCGCAAATGGTACTAAACTGGTGAAAGATATCAACCCTTATTATAGCTCTAACCCAACTAATTTAACTGATGTAAACGGCACCCTCTTTTTTATTGCTGATGATGGTGTACATGGCAATGAACTTTGTTCTACAAAAGGTACCACTTAAAGTACTATGATTACCAAAGATATAAGCCCTTATTGTACTAATTTAACGAGCCTGTGCAGCGCCGGAGGTAAACTATATTTTGTAAATCGGTCTGCCTATCCCGTGTCGCTATGGTCTTCAGAGGGTGACGAAGCTAGTACCCAACAGGTGAATGATGCAGTGGTGAATGGACTTTTTCATTTTTCGCATTTAACGGCTGCCGGTAAAACAAACTATTTTTTGGAGGATATTCCAAACAATATGGAGCCGAATTGTATGAAGGCGATGCAAGCGCTAAAACATTTGTAGCAGCCAGAATTAACACCTTAAACATAAACGAAGAAAATACAGCTTTAAAGGTGCTTCTCTATCCAAATCCTGCACAAGGAGCTTCCACGCTTTTAATTAAAGGCAATACAAACAATATAACTGTTTCGATGATGGATATATCCGGCAAAACCATCTTGCATGGCAATTTTACCAATCGAAACAGGATAGATTTACCTGTTGATAAATTCAACGCTGGAGTGTATATGATAACAGTTAAAAACAAAGAAGAGTCTAAAATAGTAAAGTTAATTAAGGAATGATTGCGGTTTATGAACTTGAAAAAAATCAAGTTAATTGAACACAGATTTTTTTGAAAAGAGGCTGTTTTAAAAGGGCAGCCTCTTTTAGTAGGACGGGTTTGGGCTGCTCGTATATTTCATGTTGTATTCTAATGAATGCATTGTTTGACGACATCGACAGAGCCAGGGCAATTGAATAGCCAGTGTAGGTAATTTTTTGCCGCTTGAATAATAATTTGTTAACGCAGTCTATTGAATCAAAATTAAAAGGGAAATTGCACCCGATACAACAAAAAAAATGAAAAAATCTTCCCTAATCATACTATTTCTGCTGGCATTATTTATTGTAAAGGGGCAAGACATGCCTGTAAACCGCATCTCTGGAAACGTCACAGATTCTAATTCCGGGTTACCATTAGAATATGCAACTGTTACTTTGTTTCAAAAAGATAGCAGCAAACCAGTTACCGGATCAGTAACAGATAAAAAGGGAAATTTTATTATTACGGAATTAAAAGATGGCTTATATAAAATAGTAGTGGAATTTTTAGGCTACCATTCTTTTAGTTTACAAGATGTACTGCTCGATAAAAATAATCGGGCTGTAAAAATTAACAACATTTCGCTACTTCAGCAAAAAGGTACTTTGCAATCAGTAACAATTGTGTCCAAAACCAAGTTGATAGAAAACAAAATTGATAAAATGGTTTTTAACGCTGAAAAGGATCTTACTTCTCAAGCAGGCGTGGCAACAGATGTGCTTAAAAAAATACCACAGGTATCTGTTGATGTAGATGGAAATGTACAGCTTTCCGGTAGCTCTGGTGTTCGATTTTTAATAAATGGTAAACCTTCCACCGCTTTTGGAAGTAGCATTGCAGATGTACTACAATCCATTCCGGCCAGCCAGATAAAATCAGTGGAGGTAATTACAAACCCCGGCGCTAAATATGATGCCCAGGGGATGGGCGGCATCATCAATATTATTTTAAAAAATAGTAAGGCAAAAGGCTACAACGGTAACCTTTCCCTTACCGGCAGTACAAGAAATGAGAACGGCTCGTTTAATTTTAATGTACGCAATAAAAATTTTGGAATAAATGCTTTTGTAAGTGGTAATCAACGGCTGAAATCAACAACCCATAATAGTTCCGATCGCATTACCAGTGACAGTGCTTTTTCAAACCTGTTAAGCCAGCAAAGTATCGGCCATTTTGAAAGACACGGATTACAGGCGGGTACGGGGTTTGACTGGACTTATAAAAATCTGAATAGTTTTTCAGGGAATGTATCTTTTAATAAATTTGGTTATACCGGCGATGGCGAAACCAATCAAACCTTTCAGTCTATTAAAGGGATCGTCAAGCCTCCGGTATTATCAGCATTAAATTCCGATTATTTGTACAGCTTTAAAAATGTAGATGCCAGTTTAAATTATAAAAGAAAGTTTGCTAAGGAAGACCAGGAATTGGAGCTAAGCGTAAACAGCAGTTTTGGAAATAATATAAATACATCATCTAACCAACAGTCTTTGTTGCCGCAGGATTCCTTGTTTTACGGAAGGCGAAGCGCTAACCCCGGCAAAACAAATGAAACAGAGTTTAAGCTTGATTATACCCAACCTTTTAAAAAGGATATGCAGTTAGGCGTAGGCAGCAAAGTGACTTTATATAATATCAACAGTACTTCCAGGGTAGCTGCCTTGCAGGGTAATCCGCAAAATTATCAACCAGATCTTTCTTTGTCAAACGACCTTCAGTATCACCAAAAAGTATATGCTCTGTATTCAGAATTAAGCTTTCCGGTAGCAAAGCTATTGCAGGTAAAAATGGGTGGCCGATACGAACGAACCCAAATTGATGCACTTTATTCCAATGCACAACAACAGGCAAAGGTACCCGGCTACAATACTTTTGTTCCTTCCATTTTCTTGTCTAAAAAAATTGGTGAAACTCAAACCATCAAACTGAGTTATTCAAAAAGAATTGAACGCCCCGATTACGAAGACCTGAATCCTTTCGTAAATACCAACGACCCCAAAAATCTTACCACCGGTAATCCAAACCTGCAACCTGAAATTGGACGACGATTCGAGGTGGGGTATAGCAGGGAGTTAGGTAAAGCAGGTTCATTTATGGTGAATCTTTTTTACCGGATTAATGATCATGACATTCAGCCCTTTATTTTTTATTATCCATCCTATACCGTTGGTGATACCACCTATACCAATGTAACTGTAACCAGTCGGCAAAATATCGGTATGGAAAAAAATCTTGGAGTAAACCTGTTTGCGGATGTGCATATCAACGATAAATTAAACATTCGTGGCAATACATTTTTATTTAGACGGCATACTGTAAATTCATTGAGCAAGGGCTATGATTATAACAGTTTTAATTACCGGTTTAATATTAATGCTACCTACCAGTTTACAAAAACAATGGTAGCAGAATTTTTTGGAAACTTTAATTCTGCAAGGCATGAGGCGCAGGGTACTTATCCTTCTTTTACTACCTACAGTATTGCTGCACGCAAACAGTTTTGGAACAAGAAAGGCAGCCTGGCTTTAACTGCAAATAACTTTCTCAACGAGAACATCAATCAAAAATCTTATTTATTTGGACCCGGATTCATCGTAAGCAGTCAACGAACAATACCCTTTCGTTCAATTGGAATAAATTTTACCTGGAAGTTTGGGAAACTTGAATTTAAGAACGAAAAATCTGAGAATGAGGGTGGAACTCCGGTAGAGTAGAAAGGGTTAGGTTTAGTGCTTTTGTGTAAGTTTTATTTGGGTCGGTTCATTATCTGACAAGTGTTCAATTAGTACCAATTTACAAGGTGGCATTTTTGGATGATTTTATTGTTAAAAATGATACAGTAGCTATAATTACAATGAAAAATATAATATTTATTAGTGCAACTGAAACTCCTAACCCACCATCTTTTGGGTCTTGAATAAATAAATCTCCCAATGAAGCTCCAATTGGTCTTGTCACAATAAATGCAATCCAAAATGCTAAAACATCGTTTATAATTTTAAAATAATATAAAACACCAGCAATAATAAAAACCGAACTAAAAATTATTAAAGAGTATAGATACCCTACTTGTAAATATTCTGAAACTGTATCTCCAACACAAGTACCCAATGCGAATGTTGTCAAAACAATTATCCAATAAAATCTTTCTCTGGCATCATTATTTATTGAATGAATAGACAATGTATGTTCTTTCTTATACCAAAAATAAAATACCAGTCCCATTGCTATTGCAAAAACGATGTCCAAAGTCAAAAGAGAAACACTAAACTTTTCAACTAAAATATCAGTAATTAAAGTTCCTTCAATGCTCATCATCACAATTAAAGCCCAATAGGAAGGTGCAAAATATTTTTTTTGTTTAAAATTCCAAATGGCGACTAAAACTGTGATAACACCCATTAGAATGGTAGTTTTCGTTAGGCCTAAGTTTAAATTTGTCGAAACATAATCAGCAGCAGTTTCACCTACTGTGGTTGAAAATATTTTAATAACCCAAAACAACAAACCTAATTTTGCAACTCTATTCAATAATTCCTTATTCATAATGCGTCTTGTATTTAATGCTATTCTAATTCTTTGTGTCTGCTGTAGTATGTTAAGTTTGTCTACTAATTCTTTTAAAACTTAAATAGGGAAATCTGCTTAATGCGGATTTCCCTATTTAAGTTTTTTTAACATTACTCTTTTACTGGCGTTCCATTTTCTTTGTAAGCAACTCCTTTTTTGTTTGCTCCCTTTTTTAAATCTGCTTCATAAATTGTTCCATGTTTAGACGTTTCAGTTTTATCAGCTTCTGCAATTGTCCACCCTGGATATGTTTTTTTAATTGCAGTGGCAACTGCTGCGGGTAAGCCTGTTGCTTTTATTTCTTTTTCAGTTTCAAGCCATGTTCCGTCCTCATAAAAATTTGCAGATATTTTACTGCCTTCAAATGTAAATTCAGCTTCCCATTCTTTTGCTGCTTCTTTCCCCCAGGTAATTTTAGTTGCAGATGGAAACTTTTTGTTAAAGGCCTCTGTAACAGCCTTAGGTGGTGTCATCGCAAATGAGCAACTGCAAAATATTGCAATCCCCATAAACATTAAAGCTATTCTTTTCATATTGTTAGATATTAATTATGGCAACATTACCACAATATAAAGGTCGTTAGATTTTGGATGAAATTTGTTGCACAATTCAAACGATAAGTTATAGTACTCACATTTTAATTCCGCTTCCTGTCTTTCCTACATGTATAAGTTACTAGCCGAGCCTCCACGCTTCAATTGCGGCGGATTCTGTGACACAAATTGCCCACAGCACGGAAACCCGCCTGGAAACAATAAATTTTTTAGTGAGGGAGGCATTTAATGGGAGACTCCAAGCGGAAGTAAATATTATTTACGGGCAGGTGGTTCCTGCGGACACTCACGGCAGTGGGCTCTGCTCAAAGCTTCGTTGAAAGACGTTGCAGGGAAAAAAGCATGGATTACAAAAGAATAAATGTCTTTTTATTTTGTTTATTTGTTGAATGAATTATTTCTTTTCAAATGCTGCCATACGTTTCAACAGTTGCTCTATTTGTTGCTGCTGAGTTTCAATGACGACTTGTTGTTTTTTTATCAGCTTGCTTAGTTCCTGCGTTGCAGAAATATTTAAGGTGGTAAGGCCTTCATAATCCACTGCTTTAAAATCATCAACCTCTTCGCCATATACAAATACTTTATCTGTTGCTAAATTATCAGCCCTTATTTCTATCTGTGTATCTGAAGGAATAGAAACGATATTATATTGGTTTGTAACACGCCCTGTCATCACCTGTATTTTTTTGGCTGTTTTAGTAAGGTTATGCTTATTAGTAAAACTTAATAAATAGCTATTAACTTTTTTTTCAATTTTTGAAGGAACTGCATATACGTTAGGTATATAACCGGTGTTTGTTGCTATTACCTGGGGATATACTTTTTCAACTTGCTGTGCAATTACTTTTTTAAAAGGTTTATTGCCATACATTATTTTATCCTTCATTGTGTAGTCGGTAATTTGTAAAGCATTTATTGTTTCGAGGTCTTTAGCAGAGTTACTTGCAACAGTTATATTTTTAACACGGGCATCAGAAATGCATATAAAATTATCTGACATTACATGGCCGTATGACCTTATACTTAACCCACGGGTATAAATGCAACTTGTTCCAGTAGCACAATTATCATAATATGACCAACCTCCATTTACTGTATAATCAACCGAAGATCTAACTTCTAAAGAAGGCAAATTAAACTGCCCAAACTGATTATTTTCGCCAATGACTATTCTTCCTCCTACGTAAAGATTTCCGGTTACGTCTGCACTTCCACCAATTTCTGCATCGCCGGTAGTTGCTATAAGCCCATTAATATATTGATTGCCCAGCACAGATAATCTGTATCCTGCAACGGGGTTTTGATATCCAACTGCAAGCGCACCGGTGTTTGTATTCATTAATAACCCCCAGCCAGCATTGCTGCCATAAATACCAACGAGGTCTAAATCTTTGGTACCGATAAATGCACTTACTACAGAGTTGTTGGAATTATTAAGGGCAACGCCTGCTGTAGAAGAGACCGAACTGCTTCGTATTCTAATCCTGTCTGCAATATCCATTTTATATGCAGTGGCTGTATTGCCAACACCAATGTTGCCGCTAAATTCAGCACCACCCTCATTCCAAAATTTTATTTTCCGGTTGGCACCTGTACCTGCACCTACAATATCAAGTGCATCAAATAATCCGAACGATTGATAACCAATTTTTCCTGCACTTACTTCTTTGCCCGCAATGCCTGCTCCAAACTCAAGTGTGTTGCTGCCATCAATTTTTACATTGCCTGCTATATGCAATTTTGCAAGTGGGGCAGCAATTCCAATACCTACATTTCCTGTGCCGTTAACACCCGGCAGTAAAGCAAAATTATTAGTGGTGTACCATCCGGAATTTGTAGCTGATTGATAAAAGGACATGGCCTGTGTGCCATTGCCAATTGCAATATCATTTCCGTTTATCGATGAATTGGCAAAACTGCCTATTTGCAGTTTGTTGGCAGGTGCTGTAGTGCCAATACCAACATTGCCGGCATTGTTATTATAAATATCGCTACCCGTAGCTGTCCAATAGTTGGTAGTACTGCCAGATGACAAGACATTCCACACTGTACCATTGTAAAACCAAAGCCCATTGGTGGTGATATCAAAAACAATTAATCCTTTTGCAGGTGTTGCAATGGCAGTTCTTTGTACCGTCGTCATTCGTGGAATCAGCAAACCTTTGTTAATACTTTTAATGTCAAATATGGAGCTGGTATCAGGCGAGCTGTTATTTATACCAACTGATTGTGCATTGTTACAGGCGATAAACAACAAACTGAATGTAAAAAGGGATACTATTTTTTTTTCATATTGTTTTCTTTTTATTGAGGTTAAAGTAATGCTTTATTTTGAGTATTTTTTACTAATTTAAAAGCAGTGATAAACTTATTTGTTTTATGTAATTTTTATTTATTTATGGATACAATACAACAGTTGCCTCAAATATTTTTTGAATAATACTGTTACGGAAGATTTAATAAAAGGCCTATTTTATAGATAGTCAGGAGAATTGAGTATGATTTCGTACAGGTATTGTACTCAATTTTACAGTTGCTTCACCATTGTTGCTGTTGTAATTTTAATAAATATCCGCTATACCAACCGGCGTAGCGTTCTAATCTAATACCTTAATTGCTTTCTTATAATTTATAAATAATTGTGGGCTGCTTTTCCTAAACCTGTTTACCAAATTTGTGGATGATTTCAGCATTCTTACTTATTGCTAAAACCGTTTTGCTCCATGCGTTCGATGTTGGTCAAAATACCAATATCGGTGTGTGCACAATAGCTTGCTTTTTTTAAGGACTTTCTAACAATGGCGAAATGAAAATCAATTTAATCTAAAACCCACCGCTATAAATTTAAAACTGGTGTAAAAAATCAATGATAGCCTTTATACTCATCCAGCTCATTATTGCCACAACGAACCAGCCTGCAATGCTCATCCACAATGGATGACGATAGGCTACAATTGTGTTTTTCTTTATTGCGGCTAATAAAATAATTGCCAGTGCAATGGGTAATATTAATCCATTAATTGCACCTCCAAATATCAGCAGTGCAACAGGTTTACCTACCATTAAAAATACAATTGTACTTAACAGTATAAAAGCAATAGTAAACGCCCTGCTGCTTTTTTTAACAGAAAAATTAATAGTTTTTAAAAACGAAACAGTTGTAAAAGCAGAGCCGACAACAGAAGTGATGGCAGCACTCCAAAAAATTAAACCAAAAAGCCGGTAGCCAAAATTGCCTGCCACAGTTTTAAAAACGGTAGCCGCCGGATTGCCTGCATCTAATTGTACTTTATTAATTACCACGCCCAGCACCGCTAAAAAAAGAATGGTTCTCATCACCGATGTAATAATAATTCCGGTTACCGAACTGCCGGTGATTTTTTGTAAGGCTCCCGGTCCGGAAATGCCGGCATCCAGCAAACGATGAATACCTGCAAAACTGATATACCCGCCAACAGTACCGCCCACAATAGTTAAAATAATGGTTTCATTGATTGTATCGGGGATAAATGTTTTATGCAATGCTTCCGTTAACGGCGGGTGCGATTGTATGGCAATGTAGAGCGTGAGACCGATCATAGCAAAGCCTAAAATTTTGGCAAACCAATCCATGGCTTTACCGGCTTCTTTAATTAAAAAAATAGCAATGGCGACAGCGCAGCTCACTATTGCACCTGTTGCAACAGAACAATCGGTTAGCACATGCAGTCCAAGGCCGGCACCGGCAATGTTGGCAATGTTGAAAGCAAAAGATCCTATTACAATCAGGCTGGTTAAAAAGGTTCCGGCCCCGGCAAAAACTTTATTGGCCAAATCGGGCGCATATAATTTTGATACGCCGATAATACGCCAGATATTTAATTGGGCACCTATATCAAGGAACAAGGAAATGAGAATGACAAATCCAAAACTCGCCTGCAACTGATTGGTGAATTGTGTGGTTTGTGTAATAAAACCAGGGCCGATAGCTGATGTAGCCATTAAAAAAGCAGCGCCTAAAAAAGCCCCCGAGTATTTTGAAATACTTTTCAATAATTTATTTTTTTAATGTTGATGCCAGCAATTTGCAAACTGTTATTTAATGCAGCTGCAAACCTTAAGGCGTTTATTCCGTCGCCATGAATGCAAACGGTATCGGCATGCATTGCAATGACAGATCCGTTAGTAGCGGTAACTGTTTTATTATTTACTATTTGCAAAACCTGTTGTATTGCAAATGCTTCATCTGTTATCAAGGCGTTGATTTCAGTTCTTGGTGTAAGGGAACCATCCGGCTGATAGGTTCTGTCTGCAAAAACTTCCCGGGCCGTTTTTAAACCAACTTTTTTTGCTTCCTCAATCATTACTGATCCCGACATGCCATAATAAATTAAATCAGTATCAAAGTCTTTTACAGCCATTGCAATTATATGGGCAATGGTTGGGTTTTTTGCAGCCATATTGTATAAAGCTCCATGTGGTTTTACATGATGCATGTTTGCCCCTGCAGCAACAATAATTGTATTTAAAATTTCTAATTGTTTTTTTACCAGCATATAAATTTCATTGGTTGATAAATGCAGGGCGGTTCTTCCAAAATTTTCTTTGTCGGGGTAGGAGGGATGTGCACCGATAGCGACCTTATTTTTAATACAGCCTTCAACCACCCGTTTCATTTCTGCTGTATCACCTGCATGATAACCACATGCAATATTTGCACTACTGATAAAAGGCAGTAAGGAGACTTCATTTCCCATTCCTTCTCCCATGTCGCAATTCAAATCAATGGTTGGCATAAAAATTTTCGCAGCCGGTTTTTATTTCGGCAAGTAGTTGATGAGTTGAAAGTAGCATTTCTTCTGCATGCTGCAAGGATACCAATTCAAAATGAAGTTGACTGTTAACAGGCAGTTGAGCCAGCCTGGGCAAATCCGCAGCAATAATAGTGGCGATATTTGGGTAGCCGCCGGTTGTTTGATGATCGGCCATCAAAATAATGAGTTGACCGTTGGGTAATAGTTGCACAGTACCAAATGTAACCGGCGATGAGATTAATTCAACAGGAGTTTGCAGATAGCAGTTGTTGCCTGAGAGGCGGTAACCCATTCGGTCGGATTGATTGCTGATGGTAAAAGCAGTTTGCAAAATGTTTTTTTGTGATTCAGCATTTAGCAAAAAACATTGTGGCCCCGCAATACATCTTAAAGGCGATTGATGGTTATAAAGCGTTTTCAATACAGCTGGTGATATCCGGATCTTTTTTCTGTTTAAAAGATGCGATTCAGCATTGATTGCAATGATATCATCTTTTTGTAACAGTCTTCCTTTGAAGCCACCGGCAGCTATTTTTAAATGGGTACTGTAACTGCCCAACCATTTTTCAGCTTCCATTCCTTTGTATACACCCAGGTAAACCCTTGCTCCTGAAATGTTTTTTTTAAAAGATAAAACAGCATTCTTTTCAACAAAAACAGGTTGGTACATTTCAATAGGAACCTCGTTAATATGAGCATCAAAATTTGCACCCGCAATACAGATAAGTGCAGGGGTGGTAAAGCAACTGCTGGCAGCGGGGAAATGCATTTCAATAACCGGTTGATGTTCATCATTGCCTGCTAAATAATTTGCAGTGGTTGCTGCAAAAAAATCCATAGCACCGCCAGGGCCAACGCCTATCGAGCGATACCCCGTTCGTCCCAAATCCTGGATGGTTGAACAGATGCCTGGTTTTAATATCTTAATACTCATTCAGTTGGTCAAATTCCTTTTTATCGATAGCAAAAAATTGTATTTGGTCACCTGCTTTTATTAAGCAGGGATCTGCTTTTTTCTTATTAAATAACTGCAATGGCGTGGTGCCAATTATTTGCCAGCCACCCGGCGAATCAATTGGATAGATACCGGTTTGGGCACCGGCAATCCCCAAACTTCCTGCTGCAACCTTTAGCCGGGGTTTATCTTTTCGGGCAGTTATAATTTTTTCATTTACCGTACCCATGTATGCAAAGCCAGGTAAAAAGCCATTCATAAAAACATGATATACTACCCCACAATGCAGTTGAATAACTTCTGTGGTAGTTAGTTGATGAGTGCTGGCAACCCATTCCAGATCTTCTCCGTTATAATATATAGGTATGGTAGTGATGGGCTTGGTTTGGCTAAAGTTTAAATTATCTGATTCCCTTGCAAGGGATTCAATAATATTTTGTACAAATGCAAATGCAGTAACAGTATCGGGATAATACTGCTTGATAAAAGCAGGATTGTAGTACACGGCAAGGGAAGCATAAGCAGGAGCCGATTCGATAAATCCGGGGAATGATGTAGAAGCTAACTTATGATGCAATGCCATTATCTTTTCATTGATGATTATATCAATGGCAGGGCTATAGTAAAACAGCAGGGCACTTTCGCTTAGGGGAACTATATGAAATTGAGTTGTGGAAATAAAGATTATTTTATTGGTTAAAATTAGTGAAGTAGCTGCAGTTACTATTATGTTTTCATAGCCTTTCTCTTTTTCAGCAACCATTATTCTACCTGGCAGTATTAGCAATTTGAAGGAAGTGATAACAAGTTAATGCGTTTTGTTGGTGATATACCCTAAGGTGGATTTAGTTAAAAATACTTTTCTCCAAAAGATCAATAATTTAAAATACTACATTCCCCAGCGGAATATCAGCACCTGCAAATTCCTTGTCAAATTGCTTTTTTATGTTTGCTGCTTCAGCAGTTTTCTTTTGTAGTTTCAGTGCTTGGTAAAGTCCATACAATGCCCAATGGTTATGGGGATTTTCTTTTAAATCTTCTTTAAATATTATTGCTGCTTTGGCTGCATTGCCCGATTTTAATAAAGCATCACCCAAATATTCTCTTGCCGGAATCAGCCAGTCTTTTGGTTCGTTGTAAATAAGCGCATCTTCATTTGCAACGGCTTCATTCAACAACTGGATAGCTTTTGTAAAATCGTTTTTCTTGAGTGCTATTACCCCTGCCAATATTTTCTCCGCCACTTTAGCGGCATCTGCCGGCGCATTAAAAGGTTGCATCACTACCAACATATCGGGCGCTTTCATTTCCTGTACAAGCATTTCTAATTCAGCAATAGCTTCGGTGGTTTTATTTTTTCCTGCAAAGGCCATTCCTCTTGCCCAATGCCAAAGTACACTGGCATAAATATGATTTTGCTGCGGCGGAGCTGTGTTTAAAATGGCATCCCATTTTTTAAACCGCACATGGTTGATCGTGGGTGTTGCAAACAGGTATTGCATGTACGTGCCAAACGGCGCAGCTAAAGAAATAAAACTGCTGTCAAAACTTTTACTGCATTCCAGAGCGCTCTTATTACTGTAATTATAATTTGCCCTCATCATAGCACAGGCGGTTTGCATGTGCAGGTTATGGATGAGGTAAAGCGGCGCATTGTTTTGTACATCGGGATATAAGGTTAAATAATTTTTGTAACCTGTTACAGACATTTCATTAACAATACTACCTTGTTTATAGTTGCCGCTTCGTATGTAAATATGCGAAGGCATGTGTACCATGTGTGCCACGCCGGGCATAAGTTTGCCCAACCTGTCGGCGCTTGCCAAAGCCCGCTGTGGATTGCCGGAAGCCTCCACAGAATGAATGTAATAATGATTAGCGCCGGGATGCGCCGGGTGCTTTTTTAACACGCCTTCCAAAACTGCTAAAATGGATGCTGTCCAGGGTTCCGCATCGCCATTGTGTTTCCAATAATCCCAAGGATGTTGCAGCATAAGTGCATCTGCATATAAAGCAGCAATATCTGCATCATTCACAAACCGTCCAAAGGAGGTTTTCATTGCATCGGCATATTGCTGATTGAGTGAAACCCTGCTAACGGTGCTGTCGGATGAATATCTTACAGCCATTGCTTCAATCAATTCTTTTTCTTTAGCTGTACAGGCTGTTTTTAAAGAAAGTGCTTTTTGTGCAGCAGCAAAGGCTTCGGGTGTGGCTGCATAAGCATAGTCATTGATGTTGGGGCCATAGGCCAATGCTTGTCCCCAGTATATCATGGCATTGTTGCTATCAAACTTTTGAGCTTTCTTAAAGGAAGCCATGGCTTCGATGATGTGAAACGCATAATACATATTGATGCCCTGGTTAAAATAAAATTGGGCACTATCGTTTTTGGTAGAAATATTCCAATGGTAATTTCCCCAGCCCGGTAATACACCTATGCCATTGGCAAGACTGTCTTCATCCAAAAAATTCCAGTCGGGCGAACATTGAATTACCGACTTATTTCTAAAAATATTTTCTCTTGAAATAAGTTGCGGTTTACGCTTATTTTTTTGGGCGACAAAGCTAAAACCCAGTGACACAAGGGCGATCATTATTGCAACGGCAAAATATAACCTGCGTTTCATAAGCTTTTTCATTTTTTTTGAAAGATAATAATTATCAATGGAATGCTATAATTCCACGTTTATTGCAAGCCGGTGGTCTTTATACAACCCGGCAACAAACCAAGTACGGTCATAAGTTTGATTACATAGTAGCTAAAAAAAGTCTTTTAAAACAAGCAAGGGTTTTATATTATAAAAGCTTTGTAAGACCACGGTGACGCTTGAATGATGATCAATATAACGATAATAATAAAAAAAAGAAACGCAAGAAACATTAATGTTTTCAAATATTGCATAATATTAACACTTAAATATCGTTAAATAACAAAAAGTCATTCAAATGGAGTTTACGAAAAAAATAGGTGGGGTAATTCTACTTTCCGGTTTTTTATTTGGTTGTAAAAAAGATGATAATTTAACTCCGTTACCACCCGTATTAACGTCTGTGGAGACGGCAAAATTCGATGCTGCCATTGCTAAAGACTGGATGGTAGTTATCCGTGAAATTGTAAAGACGGAAGCTAAGAACCCACCACAAGCTTCCCGAATTTATGGTTATACCGGTGTAACATTGTATGAAAGTGTAGTTATGGGAATACCCGATGGGCAGTCGCTTGCCGGTCAATTAAATGGATTAAATAAGCTGCCTGTATTTGCGGGGCCGGTTGATTACCCAGCTGTAGCAAATGAAGCGCTCTACAAAGTTTGCAAAGAAGTTTTCGGCGCATTAAAGCCTATAAATTCAACCCGTCTTGATTCTATTTATGCAATTAATTTAACCAACAGAAAGTCCGGTAACGAGTTAACAACTATTGATAATTCTGTTGAATTTGGCAAACAGATTGCAACGGCATTGTTGGCCTGGATATCGACTGATAATTTTAAAGAAACAAGAACAATGACTTATGTTGTTCCTTCCAGGGTGGGAAATCCACAGTTTTGGGCACCTACAGATGCAGTAAACCTAAACCCTGCAGAACCTTTCTGGGGGCAGCTCCGTTGTTTTTCCATGACGAGTGCCGATATGTGTGAAGCACCAGAGCTTGTGCCGTTTAGTACTGTTCCCGGATCTGCTTTTTACAACCAGGCTATGGAAGTATTAACTGTTAATCAAAACCTTACCCAGGGCCAAAAAGATATTGCAAAATGGTGGGCTGATGGGCCAAGCGTAACGGCAACACCATCCGGGCATTGGGTAGGTATTGAAAATGATTTAACAGTAAACCTTAAACTCGACCTAGCAACAGCGGCTTCTATGTACGCCATGGTTGGTATAGCCGAAGCTGATGCATTTATTTCTTGCTGGTACTCAAAATATAAATACAATTTGTTAAGGCCTGCAACCTATATCAGGGATTATATCGCAGGTAATGCTACCTGGTCGCCTTTGTTACCTACTCCTGCTTTTCCTGAATATCCATCTGGGCATTCGGTTTCATCCGGCGCTTCCAGCGAAGTGCTCACATCTTTGTTAGGAAACCTGTCTTTTACAGATAGAACGAATACTTATCTTGGATTTACTCCCAGGTTTTATACCTCATTTTATGAGGCTGCAAATGAGGCTGCTATGTCAAGAATGTACGGAGGCATACATTACCGGGAAGCCAATGAAAGCGGCATCAAGCAAGGGCGTGCAATCGCTCAGTTTTTATTAAGAAGGGTGCATTTAAAAAAATAACCGGGCTTTTCTTTTGATTGTAAAGTTTCAGATCAGTCTTGTTTTTATTTGTTATTCCACAGATTATTAAACAGCGTATCGGATGCTTTCAAATACTGTGACTGTGATGTTTCTTTTAACCACCATACTTTTATAGAATCGCTTTCGGTAATTCTTGCATCTATATTTTTAAAAAAATTATTGTTTTTCCACATAGGCCTTTTTTTCCAGGGAGCATTAATGTAGTGGATTGCTTTTATTATACCGGGGTTGCTATGCACTGTTCTAAAAAAAGGGATAAACCATTCCTTCCAGGCCAATGCTGCATCTGCATTTTGGGTAAGATCCAGATGTGTACTAACGCCCTTTGCATCTAATATTACCGGCGATGCTTCCGCAATGAACAATGGTTTGTCATGATCTTTTGCAAATTGAATCATGGGATGATTTTCTTCTTCGGTTGTAAAAAAAGAAAAGGCAACCCAATCAACATATTCATCACCCGGATAAAACTCATCGAATGTTTTCCTGTTGGCGCCAACCGCTTTCGATTGCCAAACATAAGCCACATTTGTCACGCCCATTGAATCTAACATTTTACGAATTCTTCTAAATGCAGGGATGTAAAATTCTTTTTTATAATGATTCCATTCAAAGCCATCAAACTCGTATCCCACTCTTAAAAAAACAGGACGCTTATCAAGCCCTTTTATCCAATTACCCAATCGGTTAATGAGGCTATCATGGCCTCCTGTTGAGGTAATACTATCATTGCCATTTCCAATGTCTAAACCAATGGCTAAGCAGGAGTTTTTAAAATCCTTGTCTGCAATAGTTATGGCCATGTTTTCCGGACCGTCGCCCCAATCAGTCAGTTCTGTTAAACCATCCAATCCATGAAGCACAGCGCCAAACGACTTTCCACTTTTCATAAAATTGGTATACTGCACAAAGCCTCCGGGTGCAGGATAATGGTCAAAATACCCATCCCGATAATTTTCTGTGCCGCCGATGGCTTCCAGTTCCTGGCCGGCAAATAAAATTACTTTACCGTCAGCCGGTTCAAACTTGGCAGGCCTTTTTCCGCCATTAATGTTATTGGCTTTATTATCAGCCTCTTGAAAATTGCAGGCATATAACATGCCAGCTAAAAAGACAAGAATTCCTACTTTAAAAAAGGGAGTTACCATGATTTTTTTTCTTGTGATGAAATATTCAAAAGCATTGTAAGGTATTTATTAAGGCGAACCTGCGTTCAAAGGCAAAGAGCAATAGTGCTTAAAAGTGAAACAACTGCCACATTTTTATTTTTCGAATTCAACAATATGTTCCGAAGCATATTCGTCGTCGCCGGGTTTCATTCTTTTTACAAAAAAGCGGGCCTTTTTTCCCAACTTTAAACATGTCCGTTTCTTTTTTATGTCGTCGTCACTATTTGTAGGTTGCAAAGAAGGATACCATAATGTATAGCCTGGTTTTTCAAAAAAGAGTTGTGGTGTAGTCCATTCCTGGCTGTTTGCTTCTTCGGTTAAATCGGCGTTTGTGTTAAAAGAAATATACACCTGGCTGCCCACCCACGATTTGCCCACCACTTCCCCCATCATCATTACCCAGCAATTGAGGTAGGAGTTCCAGCTAACGGATGGCCCCCAATGAAAACCTCCTGTGGGAGATGATGCAGGGCCGCCTCCCTTTTCCCTTGGTATTTGTAAAGATGAAACCGGCTTTCCAAAACTATTATAAGGAGTGTTAAAACCATTACCATCCCACCTTTTGGCCTTGCCAACCGGATTATCTAAATCGTTTAAAGCTATTCGTGCGACACTAATGCATTGACCTTGCCACTCCACATCCTCACTATATTTTTTTTCGTTGTACACACCGGGATAGCCATACTCACCATAAAACAAATACAAATAGTCACCGCTGGCAGCCGCCGAAGGGTCGCCCACTCCGCCTGCGAAAGTATTGGATGTATTATGAGGTTTTAGAATCATTCTTGAATCAAGATCTTCTATGAAAATGCCTTTGTTCTCCCAGCTTTTTCCGCCATCGATCGATTTCATGATACCTATTCTGCAAACAGCAGCGGGGCTTTGAAGGCCTGTAAGCCCCTGCGGCCAGTTTTTATTGTTATAGCCTGTGCCCGTTTTTTCGTTGAAAGGAAAAGTTTCGGGGTAGTTTTCATTGTGGTAAATGCCATACAAGGTTTTGCCAGATGAGTCTTTTATATCCTGATACACCGTTTCAAACCAAACGGCACCGTGTAGCCCATCCTCTTTTGGAGCAACGTTTTTGGGCATGACAGGATCAAAAAAATCCGCTGCCGTATTTTTAAATACATCATGGGCATTTTTGCCATCGGAATATTTTAGGTTTAAAGAATATCCCCAAACAGGATCCTCGCCATATTTTCCTGGAAAAATTCGAAAAGTATCACCCACCCAAACTTCGGCCATATTACAGTCTACAAACGAATTGAATTTTATTTTTTCAGCAGTAGTAAGCGTAAACTTTGGATTAAAAGATGGTAGCTTCCATTGGCATGCGGAAAAAAATATGCCTGAAAAAAACAGGATATTTAAAAAATTTTTCATTTTTAGACTAATGAGGTTAATGTTTAAAATGACTGATGTTCAAGATAAAGAAACCGGCTGTATTAACCTAGTAATATCCGGCAATTGGATATATATACCAACAAGGCCGCAAAACGTTACAGCTTTTTTTACCAAATGCTGTGTAAAAAAATAAAGAGTTTATTGTGAAAGTTTAAATTTCAATGCGTAAATCATATCGTGATAATCTGTAACGACCTTTGTTATCCTTCCTCTTCTGTTTAGTATAAAATGGGTAGGATATTCGGTAACTTTTAATTGCTCTTCCAGGTATTTTTGTGAAACAGGTATTACAGGATAATCAAAATGAGTACCGGATAAAAACTTTACCAATCTTTCTTTTGTATCAAATGCTAAGCTGATAAAAACCACATCGTTCCGGCTGTTAAATTTTTTCACTACTCCGTTCAGCGCCGGCATTTCTTCAACACATCTCTGGCAATTAACAAACCAGCATTTTAGTACAACTATTTTTCCTTTTTGTATTTTCTTTGTTATAAACGTTGCCATTTAAATCTGTAAAATTAAAGTCGGGTATCCTCGTTTCTTCCATTTTAAATTTCCGATACCCATCTTCTGCAAATTGAATTACCTGTGTTCTTATTTCGTTATTAGCCTTCGGGCTAAGTTCATACAAAGCATATTTAAAGGAGGGCTCATCGGTTTTTAACTGGAATGCAACATAGTTTCCGGTAGCCAGCATTTACAGAAAGAGCTCGTGATCAATTTCGTTGAAGGATGCATTAAGTGCAGTGTAGTTTCTTGACAGATTTATTTTCTGTGAATGATACGTCCACCAGGACCGGAAATCTTTTAAAACCACTTCCGGTTTAGCATTAAAAGCATCTTGATTGGAAGTGGGTGAACAGGAACTAAATATAATAGCAAGAATAAGAATAATTGAAATGGAACTGGATTTTATTGTTTTTTATTTGTATAAAATTAAGCAGGTTAGTATATAGGTTGATTCAACGTAAAAATAATGTTAGAAAATATTTTTAATTTAAATAACGTAACAAATACCAAGTAGCACTTAACCAATGCTGATTGCTTGAAACCATGTTTTAAAATTCTAGAACAAATAAGGCAGATAATGTAGCAACATTATGCACGGAATGTTAATAACCATCCCTTTTTCTAAATTGTCGTTTAACTATATTTGCCACAATGCGTAATTACTAATAATATTAGTAGATTGCGCCGTCTTTGATACCCTGCTATCCGGGTGATTGTCAAAGAAATGTTTAATAATGAAAAACTGTAGAAGAGTGCGACGCCACAAAAGCTGATTAAAGAAATATAGCCAGGTACATAATTAATTAACAAATAAATACCTCTTTGGGAGATTGGGGCAAATGGCAGAAAAAGATACAAGCAGATACGAAGACGACTCCATCCGAAGTCTCGACTGGAAAGAACACATACGGCTGCGGCCGGGGATGTACATTGGTAAACTGGGCGATGGCAGCAGTGCCGATGATGGTATTTATGTGTTGCTGAAAGAAACAATTGACAACTGTATAGATGAACATACGATGGGCCATGGCCGGCATGTGGATGTAAATATTACCGGCAATGAAATTACCGTAAGGGATTATGGAAGGGGTATTCCGCTGGGTAAAGTAGTGGATGTGGTGAGCAAAATTAATACCGGGGCCAAATACGACAGTAAAGCCTTTCAAAAAAGTGTGGGTCTTAATGGTGTGGGTACCAAGGCTGTAAATGCGTTGAGTAGTTATTTTAAAGTAACTTCTTTTAGAGATGGCAGGGAAAAAGCAGCTGAATTTAAGCAGGGAAATCTTATAAAAGAACACAAGGAAATAGCCACCACCCAAGAAAACGGAACATTGGTTGAATTTGTACCGGATGATTCGATTTTTAAAAATTTTCATTTTGTACAGGAATACCTCGATAACCAGTTTTGGAACTATTGCTACCTGAATGCAGGCCTGGTAATGAACCTGAATAACAAACGTTTTGTAAGCAAAAACGGGTTGCTGGATTTGTTGCAACGCAAAACCAATGCAGATGAAATCCGCTACCCCATTATTCACCTTAAAGGCGAGGATATTGAAGTGGCCATAACGCATGAAAGTGCCTATGGGGAGGAATATTATAGCTTTGTAAATGGGCAGTTTACCACGCAGGGAGGTACGCACCTGGCGGCTTTTAGGGAGGGTTATATTAAAACAATCCGGGAGTTTTTTAAGAAGGATTATGAGGCATCGGATATAAGGGGAAGTATTTGTGCCGCTATCAGCGTAAGGGTGCAGGAGCCTGTGTTTGAAAGCCAAACCAAAACAAAACTGGGGTCGCAAACTGTAAGCGAAGGCGGGCCAAGTATAAAGAATTTTATCGGTGATTTTTTAGGCAAGGAATTAAATAATTTTCTACATAGAAATCCTGTTACGGCTGACGCCCTTAAGAAAAGGATTGAGCAAAACGAACGGGAGCGAAAAGAATTGAGCGGCATTCGCAAACTGGCCAATGAACGGGCTAAAAAAGCCAACCTGCATAATAAAAAGCTTAGGGATTGCAAATATCACCTGAACGATGAAGTTGCCGGAAAAGATAAGGACACCATCATAGAAAAGCAAAAGGAAAGTACCATATTTATTACGGAAGGCGATAGTGCAAGCGGTAGTATTACCAAGGCTCGTATGGTAGAAACGCAGGCGGTATTTAGCTTAAGGGGTAAGCCGCTCAATTGCTTTGGGCTTACTAAAAAAATTGTGTACGAAAACGAAGAGTTCAACCTTTTGCAGCATGCGTTAAATATTGAAGAAGGGTACGATGGCCTTCGCTACAACAACATTGTATTTGCTACCGATGCCGATGTAGATGGGTTGCACATTCGTTTGTTATTGATGACCTTCTTTTTGCAGTTTTTCCCCGACCTGGTAAAGAATGGCCATGTGTATATTTTAGAAACGCCCTTGTTCCGGGTTCGTAATAAACAGGAAACTTTTTATTGCTACGATGAAAAAGAAAAACAGGCAGCCATAAAAAAACTGGGGAGCAAGCCGGAGATAACACGTTTCAAAGGTCTGGGAGAAATTAGTCCCCATGAGTTTGCACGCTTTATAAACAGGGATATGAAATTGCAGCCGGTAATGATGTTGCCTGAAACACATATTCAACAATTACTAGAATATTACATGGGCAAAAATACACCCAGCAGGCAGGATTTTATAATTGATAATTTAAAAGTTGAGCTTGATATAATAGAAGATATTGCGACCCTGGCTCCTGAAAACGGGTAGATAAAAGCCATAAAATAATGGCGCTCCCTGGTAAGTGACAATTATCAATTATCCAATTATCAATTATCAATAAAGCGAATGTTCGATTTTCACAACGATAAAAAAAGATACTTTGAAATGCAGGCTCAAAA
Source organism: Chitinophagaceae bacterium (assembly GCA_025360525.1). Taxonomy (GTDB): domain Bacteria; phylum Bacteroidota; class Bacteroidia; order Chitinophagales; family Chitinophagaceae; genus Ferruginibacter. Next base: position 51,574 of record JANYCA010000071.1, read on the forward strand.
TGCCCGGAGTTACATAGTACCTTTTGTTGAAAAGCATATGGTCATAACGCCTGGCATGCGTGTGCTGGAAATTGGTTGTGCAGGAGCGGGTGTGCTAAAAGCTTTTACTGAAAAAGGTTGCATTACAGTAGGTGTAGAACTCGATGAACCAAGACTGGTACTAGCCCGTGAGTTTATGAAGGAAGAATTGGAACAGGGTCGAATAAGTTTTGTATCAAAGGATATTTACAAAGTAGATATAGAGCAGGAGTTAAAGGGCAGGTTCGATATTGTGATTTTAAAAGACGTGATTGAACACATACACAACCAGGAAAAACTGATTGGCTGGATGAAAGGCTTGTTGAACCCGGCAGGTGTAATCTTCTTTGGTTTTCCACCCTGGCAAATGCCTTTTGGAGGACATCAGCAGATAATGACCAATAAGTTGCTGAGCAAACTTCCTTACTTTCATTTGTTACCAATGGCTGCCTATAAAGGCTTGTTGAAATTTTTTAAACAGGATGTGCATCTTTTGCAGAGATTAAAGAAACGGGAATCAGCATAGAAAGGTTCGAAAAGATTGTAGCAACTTCCGGTTACAAAGTGGTAAATAGAACACACTATTTTCTCAACCCGATTTATACCTATAAGTTTGGCTGGAAGCCGTTGCAACAGGTTGGTTTGGTTACATCAATCCCGGTGATTAGAAATTATTTTACCACCTGTGTATATTATTTAATAGCCGATGCTGGCACGCAAAATCGTTGAGTGGCAAAGCCTTTATAATAAAATGATCTTTGCATCTTTAATACTTTGCAAGGTTATCGGTGAAATAAAAAAAATAAAAAAATGATTCATATAGTTTTTAACGAAGCAGATGTAAAAGTGCTGCAGCAAGCCATTGACCTTGATGAAACCCTCGGGGGCGAAGTGGTATTAATAAGGGATGATTATGCCGTTGGGCCATTAGATAATATCTACGTTGGAGAAGGCATACAAGCCCGACGTGAATGGTGGAAACAGGTGCTTGCCGGCGGCGACTACGATGGAAAAACTGCTACTGATGAAGTAGATGATTATAAAACAGCTGCTACTTTGGTTGGCACTTTAAGGCGTGATGAAACAGCCGAAGTATGGATTTGGGCTGCACAAAATAAACACGATGTTTGCGGCTATTACTGGTTATTAAATTACATGAAAGAATTTCAGGGTCGGGTAAAAATTCTTTACCTAAACAACCTGCCGTTCATCAACGAAAAAGGAAATATTTTTTATCCCAGCTGGCTCCATGAAATTCAGCCAAAAGAATTTTTAAAAGCAAAGAAATTAGCCCGACCGATAACCCTTAGCGAATTTGAAGTGGACCCGGATGAATGGACAAAACTCTGTAACGAAGGTAAAGCTGTGCGATTGCTGGAAGGCGGTAAAAAGCTGATACAGGCAGATGAAGATTATTATGATGCGGAATTAAAAAAGTACATAACTACTGACTGGCAGAAAGCTTCTAAAATTATTCAGCAGTGCCATAGTAAATCGAAAGAAATCACGGGAGATGCTTACCTGCTTTGGCGGCTGAAAACCATGCTGTCTCAGGGAAAGTTTGATGTGCAGGGGAAGCTGGGAAATATGAAAGACTTTGAACTGAAGATCCCTACTGTTGCTTAAATTGTAAAAGGACTTCAGCACAAACGATAACAATTGAATCAGCTATAAATCAATAACTATGAATATTAAAGGCATACATCATATCGCTATTATTGCCGGTGATTACGAAAGAAGCAAACGGTTTTATACGGAAGTGCTGGGCTTTAGCATTATTAAGGAAACCTTTAGAAAAGAAAGGAATTCTTATAAACTCGATCTGGCCATTAATGGTATTTATTCCATTGAATTATTTTCATTTCCAAATAATCGGGAAAGGGCTTCATTTCCGGAATCAAAAGGCTTGCGGCACCTTGCTTTTGCGGTAGATAGTGTAGCAGTAGCTGTGAGTGAATTAATGGCACATGGCGTGGTAGTGCAAAGCATTAGAACAGATGAAATAACCAACAAACAATTTTGTTTTTTTTACGATCCCAATGGGCAGCCGTTGGAATTGTATGAGATTTAAAAAAGTATTGCAATTAAATAATTTCACGCAAAGAGGCAAAAAAGCAAAGAAGCATAGGTATTATTAGTATAGCACTTTGCATCTTTGCATGAGTTTTTTTTATACCCACGTAAAAGCGGGCAAAGGCAAAACATAAGTTCATTTGCGTGAAACCCCCATAAAACTGCTGAGAAATTTTTAACTATGGCAAAGGCAAATAAAGAAGAGTATATCCATACAGACGCCGGAATTGGCGGACAATACAAAACATGGTTTTTAGACTACGCCAGCTATGTAATATTAGAACGGGCGGTACCTGCCATAGAAGATGGCTTAAAACCAGTACAGCGCCGCATTCTGCACGCCATGAAGGAAATGGATGACGGTCGTTTTAATAAGGTGGCCAACATCATAGGGCAAACGATGCAATACCATCCCCATGGCGATATGAGTATTGGCGATGCAATTGTTAACCTCGGTCAAAAAGACTTATTGATAGAAACGCAGGGTAACTGGGGCGATGTACGCACCGGCGATGATGCGGCAGCCTCCCGGTACATTGAAGCAAGGCTTAGCAAGTTTGCTTTGGAAGTAGCGTTCAATGCAAAAACAACCAACTGGAGTGTAAGCTACGATGGACGAAAAAACGAACCGGTAACGCTGCCAATGAAGTTTCCGTTGTTGTTGGCACAAGGTGCAGAAGGGATTGCAGTTGGTTTGGCAACTAAAATTTTACCTCATAATTTTTGTGAACTAATTGATGCTTCTATCAAGTATTTAAAGGGAAGAAAATTTGAACTGTATCCCGATTTTCAAACCGGTGGTACCATGGATGCAGCCAATTATAATGATGGAAAACGGGGCGGAAAAGTAAGAGTAAGGGCCATCATAGAAGAGCAGGATAAAAAAACATTGGTGATAAAAAGTGTTCCTTTTGGCGTTACCACTACGCAGCTGATGGAGAGTATTGTTAAGGCCAACGACCAGGGAAAAATTAAAGTAAAAAAGGTATTGGATCATACCGCTGCTGCAGTAGAAATAATCATTGAACTGGCTGCAGGTATCTCACCGGATATTACCATCGATGCCTTGTATGCTTTCACAGATTGTGAGGTAAGTATTTCGCCCAATGCCTGCGTAATTGCAGGGAATAAACCCCGTTTTTTGGGAGCCACTGAATTATTAAAAACAGCTGCTGATAATACAAAAGATTTGCTGAAGAGAGAGCTTGAAATTAAACTGGGAGAACTGCAGGAAAAATGGCATTACACTTCTTTAGAAAAAATATTTTTTGAGGAGAAGATTTATAAAGAGCTGGAGCAAAAGCATGCCAATTGGGAAAAAGTACTGGAAGCGATTGATACAGCGTTTGCAGCATTCAAAAAATTATTGCGCAGAGATATCACAAGGGAAGATATTGTAAAGCTCACGGAAAAACCGGTACGCCGCATTTACAAACTTGATATTGATGAATTAAATGAACAGATTAAAGGTCTGGAAGCAGATATTGCACAGGTTAAATACGATCTGGAACACCTTACAGAATATGCCATTGCCTACTATGAAAACCTGTTGAAAAAATTTGGCAAAGGCAAAGAACGCAAAACAGAAATTAAACAGTTTGATACCATACAAGCTAAAACGGTAGCCATTGCCAATACAAAATTGTATGTAAATTATGCAGATGGTTTTGTGGGCACTGGGTTAAAAAAAGATGAATTGATAGCGGAAGTTTCTGACTTTGACGACATCATTGCTTTTACCAAAGCAGGTATAATGAAAGTGGTAAAAGTATGTGACAAAGCCTTTATTGGTAAAGACATAATTCACATTGCGGTATTTCAAAAAAATGATGAACGCACTACCTACAATATGATTTATGTAGATGGTAAATTTGGGGTAAGTTTCGCCAAAAGGTTTAATGTAACAGGCATTACCAGGGATAAAGAATACAACCTAACCAAGGGTGAAGAAAAAAGCAGGGTGCATTATTTTAGTGCCAATGCAAATGGAGAAGCCGAAGTGGTTAAGATGGTTTTAAGTCCTAATTGCACTGCCAAGAAAAAAGAATTCGATTTTTATTTTGAAGAATTAGAGATTAAAGGCAGAAGCAGTATTGGAAATACCGTTACCAAATATCCCATTAAATCCGTTAAGTTTAAGGAGGCCGGTAAGTCGACGCTTGATGCAAAGAAACTTTGGTTTGATGATAAATTTGGCCGTTTAAATATTGAGGAAAAGGGACAATACCTTGGTAAGTTTGATGCCGAAGACAGGCTACTGGTGATATACAATGATGGTAATTACGAGATAACCGACCAGGAACTGACACAACGTTTTGATGTAGAAAAAGTATTGCTCATTGAAAAGTACCATCCGGAAAAAATCATCACGGCCGTTTACCTGGACAATGATAAACTGCAGTTTAATATCAAGCGGTTTAAAATAGAAACCACCACATTACACAGTAAATATTTCTTTATCAAGGAGGGTAAAGATAACCGGCTTGAAACGGCAACTACCGAACCGGAACCCATTTTAGTTGTTAAAACTGGCAAAGGGCAAATGGTAAGAAGCGCCAAATTTAAAGTGGAAAAATTAGTAGAGGTAATGGGCTGGAAAGCAGTAGGAGCTAAACTTACAGAATATAGTAAAGCTGTTGAAATGGAGTGGGAGAAAAAGCAGGATATTGATAATTCACAGGGAAATTTGTTTGGTTAATTTTTTTTCAAACTATAAAATAGTGTTTTGCGAAGAAAAATTGTTCCGCCTTTTTTTTGCTCTGTCTTACATTTGTTGTCAGCATTTTGTAAACCACTTCTTAAAAAAATCACAATAAAGCACCTGAAATAAGATTGAAAAATTTTTATCCTATTTTCGCAGCCGATTCAGGCAGGATTTAAATTGTATGTTTACATGCCACAGTTAGTGTTGCATAAATGTAACTCTCTTTGAAAGTTTATTAAACCAACTAATTAATATGGCAGCAACTGCTACACAAAATATTTTTGCAAATCCTATACGGCGAATTCTCCAGGTAATCAGGTTAGAGAAGAACGAAATAACTTCAGTATACTTCTATGCCATATTAAGCGGACTAATACAACTTTCACTTCCCCTTGGCATACAGTCTATTATCAGTTTTGTTTTAGGTGGAGCAATGTCCACCTCTCTGGTAGTATTGATAGTTTTGGTAGTACTGGGCGTTTTCTTAAACGGACTTTTACAGGTAAACCAAATGCGGTTGATAGAAAAAGTGCAGCAAAAAATATTTGTTCGTTACTCTTTTGAATTTGCTGAACGTATCCCCAAATTGAATCTGCAATCCGTAGACAGCTATTATTTACCTGAACTGGTGAATCGCTTTTTTGATACCGTTGCGCTACAAAAAGGAATTTCCAAACTCCTGCTGGATATTCCGGCAGCCACTATTCAAATACTATTCGGGTTGATTCTTCTATCATTTTACCATCCTGTTTTTATATTTTTTGGTTTGGTATTGGTATTAATTATATCGCTTATTTTAAGGCTCACCAGTGCAAAAGGCATGGAATCGAGCCTGCGGGAAAGCGATTATAAATATGCTGTTGCAGGTTGGCTGGAGGAGATGGCAAGAGTGGTAAAATCTTTCAAGTTTTCCAGGTCTACTTCTTTAAACATCAGCAAAACAGATAAGCTGGTAAGCGGTTATCTCACCCATCGCACCACTCATTTTAGGGTACTGTTATTTCAATACTGGAGCCTGGTTGGGTTTAAAGTGGCCATTACAGCAGCTATGCTAATTGTAGGAAGCATATTATTGGTAAACCAACAACTAAATATCGGACAATTTATTGCTGCTGAAATTGTGATATTATTGGTGATAGGATCAATTGAAAAATTAATTATTAATCTTGATACGGCGTACGATGTTCTTACTTCAGTAGAAAAATTAGGTAAATTGACAGATAAGCCACTGGAGCAGGATGGTACTATTGAACTTATTGAAGAAGATAAGGGGCTTTCTATTGAAATGAACGGCGTCAATTTTAAATATTCCAAAGAAGGATCGCCTGTTTTAAATAAGATAAAAATATTGGTCAACAGCAACGAAAAGGTTTGTATTATGGGGGCAACCGGCTCTGGCAAATCAACTTTATTAAGGCTTATGAGTGGTGCCTACAACGATTTTGAAGGCACCATTTTAATCGATAACTTACCTATCACTAATTACAAGCTTGATTCTTTGCGTAAACAAACAGGTATTTTATTAAGCACCCAGGATATATTTTTAGGCACTTTGTTGGAAAATATCAATATGGGTTGCGATGATATTTCAGCAAAAGATATATTGCTGATGGCAGATAAAACAGGGTTAAAAACATTTATGGCGGAGCTGAAGGATGGTTTAAATACGCAGCTTGATCCGGTCGGTAAAAGTTTATCCAGGAACATCATTCAAAAAATATTATTACTTAGAGCGCTGGTAAATAATCCCCGGTTGGTGTTGTTGGAAGATCCGTTAGAAGGATTGAATGATCCCATTAGACAAAAAGTTATCGATTATTTAATAACTGATACAAAGGGACAAACAATCGTTATCAGCAGCAATGATGAAAACATTGCTGCTAAATGCGATAAGGTAATATTTCTTAAAAATGGCGAGGTAAATGCGGTGGGTAGTTGGGATGAAATTAAGCCTTCAATAAAAAGTTTACGATGAATTACATAGATACTAAAATAGAAGATCAAATAGGCAGGGATAAAAATATACAGTCATTCGAAAAGATATATCGCATTACCAAAAAAAGTAAAGTTAGATACTGGGCGATAGGAATACTTACCGGACTGATCATCATTTTATTTATTCCATGGACCCAGAATATTAGTTCAAGAGGAGATATTACAACCTTAAGGCAGGAACAGCGACCACAGGAAATTAATACTATCATACCCGGTAAAGTAGCAAAGTGGCATGTAAAGGAAGGCGATTATGTAAAAAAAGGCGATACAATAATTCAACTGTCAGAAATTAAGGATGATTACCTCGATCCTAATTTACTTAGCCGAACCAAAGAACAATTAACCGCTAAGGAAATGACGGTTTCCAGCTATAAAAGTAAAGCCTCTACTGCCGATTTGCAAATTGATGCATTAACGCAGGGAAGAGCTTTAAAAATTTCGCAAATTGATAATAAATTAAGACAGCAGCGAATGAAGGTACAGGCAGACAGCATGGATCTGATAGCGGCTTCCAACGATTTGTCTATTGCCAGCAAACAATTTACCCGGCAAAAAAATATGTACGATAGCGGGCTTGTTTCGCTCACCCAACTGGAGCAGCGAAATATGGGTTATCAAAATGCCATCGCAAAAAAGACAAGCGCAGAAATTAAATTTTTAAATGCAAGACAGGAACTGGGCGTCTTGCAGTTAGAAATGAATGGCGCCATGCAGGACTACAATGAAAAGATTTCGAAAGTCAGTGGAGATAAGTTTCAATCCTTATCTCAAATTGCAACCGGCGAAGGTGATATATCTAAATTGCAAAACCAATACATGAATTATGATATCAGGAGCAAATTGTATTTTATTACTGCACCGCAAAGCGGGCAAATAGTAAAAGCCAGAAAGGCAGGTATTGGAGAAATAGTTAAAGAGGGTGAAATGATTGTAGAGATTGTGCCGGATAACATTCAATATGCGGTAGAAATATTTGTGCGGCCTGTTGATTTGCCCTTGTTGTCAATCGGCCAAAAGGTGCGGTTTATGTTTGATGGGTTTCCCGCCATTGTTTTTAGTGGATGGCCACAATCTTCTTATGGTACCTTTGGTGGGATAGTGGCAATGGTAGAGAGTTCTGTAAGCGACAATGGTAAATTCCGGGTGTTGGTGGCAGAAGATTCGGCCGATAGAAAATGGCCACCTCAACTACGCATGGGAACAGGCGCTCAGGGTTTTGCATTGCTTAAAGATGTACCCATCTGGTATGAGTTGTGGCGAAATATAAACGGCTTTCCTCCTGAGTATTATAATGCTGAGAAAAAGGACGATAAGGAGAAGAAAAAATAAGGCAAATTGTAACACTTGCTTTAAAAGACAAAGATTCAATTAAGTCTGAACCAAAAAACCATGAATTTTTTTACTAAAATCTTTCCTTCTTTTTTACTTTTTACTACAAATTGTTTTTCGCAAAATAAGTTGGAGGCTAGCCAATTGTTATCACCGGAAGAATTTATTGCCATTGTAAAAACCTTTCACCCGGTTATTAAACAGGCAGATATTAATATTGAAAAAGCACAAGCCGATATCACATTGGCAAGGGGTGGCTTTGATCCTTCGGTGTACTATTCCAACGATCAAAAAACATTCAGGGCCGAAAATTATTACAACTACAACAACACCGAGTTAAAAATACCCACCTGGTATGGAATTGAAGTAAAAGCAGGGCTCGATAATAATGGCGGAGAGAATTTAAACAGTGAGTCAACTTTTGGTAAAACAAGTTATGTGGGCATAATGGTACCACTTGCCAAAAACCTGGTGATGGATAAGCGCCGGGCTGTTTTAAAACAGGCAAAAATTTTCAGGGATCAATCCGGAATAGAAAGGTTGAACACCATCAATGATTTACTCTACGCAGGGTATTCAGCCTATTGGAACTGGGTAAAGGAATACCAGGTTTATGATGTTATCAGCAACACCGTAAAAGTAAATGAGGCACGGTTTGATTTAATAAAAATTGCCTACCGGCAAGGCGACAGGCCTGCCATTGATACAGTAGAGGCACTGGCGCAGTTGCAAAACTTTCAATTTTTGCAAAGTGAAAGTTTGGTAAAACTTCAAAATGCCGCAGTAGAACTTAGCAACTTTTTATGGCAGCAAAACAATACATGGTACCAGCTAGGGTTAAATGTAGTGCCAGATGGTAATTGGAATTTGCAGGATGTTGGCAGCATCCCCTTGGTACTGCAGGAGGAACTGCTGTTGACAGCAAGGCTTACCCATCCTAAACTGAGCATGTATAATTACAAATTGCAGGTATTGGAAATAGAACGAAAATTAAAATTTCAGAGTTTGTTGCCAACCGTAAATTTAAAAGCAAATTTGCTTAACAAAAACTACAATGTATTAAAAGGCATTGCTGTACCGGACTATTTTCAAAATAATAATAAGTTTGGTGTAGACATTGGGATACCATTAAGGTTAAGTGAAGGAAGGGGCGGTTACAGGTTGGCCAAATTAAAAATTCTGGAAACAAATTATGCCCTTTCTCTGCAACAGCAGGAAATAGAAAACAAGGTAAAGTTTTATTACAATGAACTGACAGGTCTGCAACAGCAGGTAAAAATTTACAATGCTGCCTACATCAATTACCAAACATTGTTCAGGGGCGAAGATGTTCGCTTTAAAGCCGGCGAAAGCAGCCTTTTTTTACTGAATATCCGGGAGAATAAAGTGCTGGAAGCATTGCAAAAATTAATTGAACTTAAAACAAAGTTTTTTAAAACACAAGCGGCGGTGCAATGGGCGGCGGGGCAGTTAAGATGACTATTAAAATAGCAAAAAAGGGTGCAGCCGTAATTTGCAGGATCGCCTTTTTAGCGGGTTATAATTGTTCAGTAATATAGGTCTGCAACCAAGTGGAAATAAGATGCGATATAAAAAAGTATATAATGCGTAAATGATTGCACCCATGTGTTGGCAATCGGGTGTTGCGGATAAAAGCCATTATTTAGGCAAGTATTCAACTTAAAATATTGAAATCAAAAAGGCCTATGTTAGGTTCAAATATTATGTACGTGGTTAGCTAGCTTCTGCTAATTCGGTGGTTCAACATCACTACAAAAAGGTCTTCTTTTAATAATGTGCTTATAATAAAAATGCCTAACAATTTAATTATAAAAAAAATCGTAAAAATTGATTGCAGTACTCAATTTTTCTTTCTATCTTACTCAAAGCTTTCTTTATTTAAAGAACATACCGTTCAGTTAGTTTTTTCGTAATTTAATTTTACACCCTCTACAAACTACCTTTTTTATTAAAATCCATTGTACTGTTGTTTAACTCTCTTTTGGCGATTTTTGCCAAAGCCTTTTTTTACGTACCACTAATTCATTTTTTAAAAAATTAAAACAGTCTAACAACTTTTTTGAATAACCTTACCGGAGTGTTTAATGAAAAAAAATTATAAATATCCCTTTTTAGGGGATATCAATTTTTTATTTACGCAATATATTTACTCCTTATTTAACCATTAAAACGCACTAATGAATTGAATATGCTTTTAAAAAATAATTAAGTAAATGTTTTTACAACCGCAATGAATTGATGCCTGTAGCAGATAATTCATGCAAATAAATCTACCCTTTAAAACTGCACTTTAGAAAATCCTTTATTCTCCTGAATAATCCAAAGCGGC
>JANYCA010000075.1 GCA_025360525.1 Chitinophagaceae bacterium
GTTGCCTTGTCATTTGTGTTTTGAATAAGACCGATACCAGCAATAAAAAAAATAAGCCCGAGAACACCATACATAATAATCGTTTTAATACTACGGGTTCCCTGACCTGTATTCATAAAATAGTAACCTGCAACAATAAGACCTACCACACCCAATAAAGTAAGCAGTATTCCAATTAGTCTTTTTTCCATAAAATGTTTTTATCGTCATGGGGCAAACAAGATGCCTGTTATTTACACTTATGAGTTTTCATGTTATGGTAAAACTTATCTACAACTAAAACTGACATTGCCTGTACTGAGCAAAAGCGTACACATATTTTACTTACCTAAGGCTTTGCTGCAAATGCTTCTTCGTCAATAAAAGGCTGATTTCTTAAACGCTTACCGGTGGCTTTAAAAATTGCATTGGCTACTGCACCTCCGGTTGGCGGCAGTGCTGGCTCACCAAGACCGGTTGGGTCAATTCCATTGTCAACGAAATAGCATTCAATTTCCGGAATCTCCTTCATACGTATCAGCCGGTAATTATTAAAATTCTTTTGGTCTGTTGCGCCGCCTTTAAAAGTTAACTTACTATACATGGCATGTCCCAAACCATCTGTAATGCCACCCATTACCTGCTGACGGGCACCGCTTAGATTAATAACCTGTCCACAATCTGAAACTGCATAAATCTTTTTTACAACCGGCTTGCCTGCCTCCATCATTACTTCGCAAACCTGCGCCACATAAGACAAATGCGAATAATAAACACTGAATCCCTGAAATACGCCGAGCTTTTTACCCCAGCCCGATTTTTCCGCAGCGAGCTTTATAACAGCTTCCATACGATCGATGCTGTACTTAATAGCACCGGCAGGCGCTGTTCTGGCTTTTGCCAGCAACTCCAGCCTGAATTGTATTGGATCTTTACCTGCTGCCTCTGCCACTTCATCCAAAAAAGCCTGTTCGGCAAAGCCTAAAAAATTGGTGATGGGTGCACGCCAGGCACCGGTTGTTATCGGCGATTTATGCTCCATGCTTTCAATCAATAAATTATCTACAGCGCCGGAAGGAAAATTATCTTCCCTGGTTGTATTACCAGCATTGATGCCTACTCCACGTAATTTATAGCCAACCAAATTACCGGTACTGTCCAGTGCTGCTTCAAAACGGTAACGTACAGCGGGCCGGTAACTGCCACCGGTTACATCGTCTTCTCTTGTCCAAATTACTTTTACCGGTGCTTTAATAAGGCTGGATAATTCAGCAGCTTCAACAACATAATCAAATTTCAGTCGCCTGCCAAAACCACCGCCCAGCCTGGTAATTTCCAAGGTGATTTTATCTTCCGGTACACCCAGTAATTTAGACACTGCGTTGCGTGCACTGGCAGGTGTTTGCGTAGGACCAACCAATTCAATTCCGTCTGCTCTTACATCGGCAAAAAAATTCATTGGCTCCATCGGAGCATGCGATAAAAACGGGCACTGGTACTCGGCTTTTATAATTTTTGCAGCTGTGCTAAATGCAGCGTCCACATCGCCGTTCTTTCTTTTGATATCAAACTTTCCGGTATCCAATAATGATTTAAAAATATTGTTATGATCTGCTGTACTTTCAATGGCTCCGTCATTCTCATATTCTACCTTCAATACTTTTCTTGCCTTCATTACTGCCCAGGTAGATTTACCCACTACCGCTACATTATTTTTAAATACTACTACATCAACAATATCGGGCATTGCTTTGGCTGCTGCGCTATCTACCAATTTAATTTTTGTACCAAAAGATGCCGGCCTTTGTATCATGGCAAACAACATTCCTTCCCTGTAAAAATCCAGGCCATAAAGCGGCTTACCGGTAATGATACTTTTATTGGCAACATTCTTAACCGGCTGCCCGATTATTTTAAAATTACTACGGTCTTTTAGTTTAACATCTTTGGGTACCGGCAACAGGGAAGCCTTTTCAGCCAGGGCACCAAAATCTAATTGTTTACCGGATTTACTATGTATCACCATGCCGTTACTAGCCGTACATTCCTCTGCAGGAACGCCCCATTGCTGTGCTGCAGCTTCTATCAACATAGCCCTTGCGGTAGCCCCTGCAGTTCTTAATCTTTTCCACGAGTGAGGCACAGCACCACTGCCGCCGGTTAACTGACGGTCAAAATTCTTTGTATCCAGTTTAGCCTGTAACACTTTTACTTTTGTCCAGTCCGCATCCAGTTCTTCAGCTACAATCATTGGGAAAGAGGTCATAATATTTTGTCCAAGTTCCGGATTGGGTGATAAAATAGTTACCATCCCATCGCTGGCAATTGACAGGTAACTATTAAACCCACTACTTGCTGCAAAAGGAATTTTACTGATTAAAACAGGTACTTCAGCGTCTGCACTAAACCAACTGAAACCCAGCATCAGGCCGCCGCCTGTGATAGTAGTTAATTTTAAAAAGTCTCTTCTCGAGGTATTTGTCTTTTGCATGAGATTAAATTTTAGTGCTGGCTAATTTAACTGCTTCCTTAATTCTATGATAGGCACCACAGCGACAGATGTTTCCGTTTAGCGCATCCGCAATTTCAGCATCGGTTGGATGGGGCTTTCTTTTTAGTAAAGCGGCGGCAGTCATTATCTGTCCTGCCTGGCAATAGCCACATTGAGGCACATCTACTTCATCCCATGCCAGCTGCAAAGGATGATCGCCTTTTTCTGACAGACCTTCAATGGTAGTGATAGCGGCTGTTTTAATGGATGATACGGGTAAAACACAGGCCCTCGTAACATTGCCATTCATCAAAATGCTGCATGCACCACATTGTGCAATGCCACATCCAAACTTAGTTCCTAACAGGCTAAGATTATCCCTCAGCACCCATAGTAAAGGGGTATCTGCGGCAACATCCGCCTTGTATTCCTTACCATTTATTTGCAATGTATATACAGGCATATTTAATTATTTTAATGCTTTAAAATTACGAAAATTACAAACAAAAACTGGCTTTATTATTAAGCAGTTTCTCACAAAAATTAGTCTATAAATTTTGTCGGATGGCTTACAATATTTAACAGTTAAATCTGTTGTACCGAAGCCTCCGTTTGTTGCAGTACTTTTAAAAACGGATACCTTTGCATTTATGCAAAACAATTTGGTAGATGTTATTATTATTGGTGGCGGGCCTATTGGTCTTGCCTGTGGATTAGAAGCAAAAAAGACCGGACTGCGATACCTTATCCTTGAGAAAGGAGCACTCGTTAATTCCATATATCATTACCCGGTAAACATGACCTTTTTTAGTACCAGCGAAAAACTGGAAGTTGGTAATATCCCATTTGTGAGTAACAACCCAAAGCCCACCCGTAACGAAGCGTTGGAATATTACCGCAGGGTGGCCGTTTCGGGCAACTTGTCTGTTCATCTTTTTGAGGAAGTACAGGCAGTAAAAAAAACAGACGAATATTTTTTAATTACCACTCAAAAGCAAACCTACCATACCCTTAATATCATTGTGTGCACCGGCTTTTATGACATCCCTTACCTGCTGAATGTGCCTGGTGAGGAATTGCAAAAAGTTAAGCACTATTACAACGATCCGCATTTTTATGCGTTTCAAAAAGTACTGGTCGTTGGTGCCGCTAACTCTGCTGTTGATGCTGCGTTAGAAACCTATCGCAAAGGCGCCGAAGTAACCATGGTAATAAGGAGTGCAGCCATTGGCGACCGGGTTAAATATTGGGTAAAGCCCGATGTGGAAAACCGTATAAAAGAAGGAGCCATCAAAGCCTATTTTAATTCTAAAATAGTTGCCATCCGGCCAAAAGAAGTGGATATACAAACCCCAGACGGTTTGCTTACTATTGAAAATGATTGGGTGCTTGCTATGACTGGCTATCAGCCAAACCTTTCTTTTCTCAGCAGTATGGGTATTGAGTTAGGTGAAGATGCAGTTTGCAAACCTGCTTACAATGAAACTACACAGGAAACAAATGTACCAGGCATTTACCTGGCTGGCGTAATTTGTGGTGGCATGAATACGCATCGCCTGTTTATTGAAAACTCCAGGGAACATGCGGAGAAAATTGTTGGTGATATACTTGGGAAAAAAAGCTTAAAAAGTTAAAAGTCAAAACTCAAAACTCAAAAGTTAAAACTCAAAAGTTAAAAGTAAATAATGCTGCCTTACATTTTTGAGGCTGTTATTAAATCAAAAATTAAAAGTTTTTTAATATTGTACGGAAGATGGCACACTGAAACCCATGGCAGCCATTTTATCTTCGAAATAATGTGGTTCGGCACCTGTGCCTGCTGCGGATACAGTGCCTGTTGCCGCATCACCCGAATCCATTAATGCGTCCGCCACCAACACCACACCAATAACAGCGGCTGCTTTTTTCATCCAGTTAAGATTTTTATCTTCTATTCCAAAATTATCTTTTACCATATCTAAAAATTTCTCTGATTTTTCTTTCCAGTCTTCCCGGAAAAAAAACGTAGAAACTTTGTCAACACCAACGCTGCTTAATAAACTGAATGAAATTTCTTCCTGCTTAATTGCACCCGCCTGCACCAACAGCCGGGCTGTATTATTTATGATGTAGGCGTAAGGCATAAAGGCAGCGATTGCCTTGGCAGCGGCAGCTTTTTCCATGTGTTGGTGGGTGATATTTCTGATTAAAATGCACACCAATGTTTGCAGATCATTTTTGTCTGATGCCTTGGCTGATGTGTATAATTTTTCAAGTATTGTAGGGCTGCCAGTTATGTAAGACATTTCAAAATCCGCTGCTGCAGTAGATACCGTCGATAAAAAACCCAAAGCAGGTATAAATGCAAAGGGTGATTTTGCTTTTGTCAATACCAGTTGGCGTGTTGTCTCCACATTGTCCTTATAGAGTTTTACCAGCAACATATCTTCGTTTTGTAATAGCTGGGTGCCCGGTTTACTTACACTTGCTTTTTCTACTTTATTTTGTATTGCAATGTCACTGGCAAGTACATCCCGTAGTTGCGATAACTGTGGTAGGCTTCCATCCGGATCAACTTTAAGAATTGCTTCCCGTGTTAGTTGCTTTTTTAGTAAGTCATCTTTTTTAAGCGGATATTTTGCTGAAATATCTTTTATGCTTTCTGAAAAAGCTTGCAATATTTTTTCATTACCCGATTGGTTGGTAAGTGTGTTATCAAAGGCTTTCATCGTTTCCTGTATGTACACATTGCTATGATCGTTGCCACTTGCCTTTATTTCCTGCCGCTTTTTTAGGTCTTCCAGCTCATTCAGCACACCCTTAAGCAACTCGGTTTTTTCAACCAGCTTTTCTACTTGTTGTTGATTATCCTGTAAAGATGCACCCTGCATTTTTGCAAGGCTTTTGCGGAGTAAATAATTTTGCAGGTACACTACCTGTGTGTCAAACTGCTGGTCATCACCGGAAAAATCAACATACTCTTTGCCCGAGAGATGAGGCGATTTGTCAATATCAAATTTTTCAATCAGCAGTATTAGTATGGGCTTTTTTAATTTTACTGCCATCTCTATTTCAAACTGAACTCCTCCGCTGTTGTATGCCTGACTGCTCCATACACAAATAAACAGGTCGCTGGCATCAATACCTGCTGCCACCGTTTCGTTGATATGATTGCCCAGATCAATGTGCTTTTTATCAAGCCATACGTCATAATCTTTTTGTAAAAATACCAGGAGTTGTTTTACCCTTGCGCCTGCTTTATCGGCCCAGGCATGGCTGTAAAAGAGTTTGAGTTGCATGTGTTATATTTTACGTTTCAGGTAAAATAATAATTAAAAACAGCTAATCAAATAACAATATTATTTTTTTATTTTTTACTAATTAATAAACCAGCCTAGGCTTGCAGCGAAATAAAAGATTTCCTTTAAATCAGCATAAGATTATTTGCAGTAAGCGCCGGACTGCAGGCCAGCTTTTTGATCATTGCTTTTTTGTAGTGTCTTTCTTCTTTTTAAACAAATCGTTTATCAATCCTTTTACCGATTCGGCGGGCTTTATAACAGGCTTACCGTTGTTGGTGCTATCCGTTTTATTACCTGCCATTTGTTTTATCAATACGTCTTTAGCAGCTTCAATGGCCTGTTTTTTTACAGATGCGATGGTATCTTTTACAGCGCTGGTTACCGCCTGTTTGGTGCTGTCGAATTTAGCTTTTGCAAAATCAATGGCCTGTGTCTTTAACTGCTCTGCAATACTTTCAGCCCCATGTTTTAAATCCGTCTTTATGGTTGGATTTTTAATAAATCCTCCCAGTTTTATATTCAGATTAATGATATCACTCACTTTTATTGGAACGCCTTTACTGTTTACCTGGCTCACCAGATTGTTCACCAGTTGATTTCCTTTTTCACCCAACAGCGCACGGGGTAATTTCATATTAATCACATAATCTATTGACTGGTCAAAGCCTTGCAAGCCACCAATTTCCATGTCTATATCGTTTATTTTTAGTGGAAAGGGTTTTACAAGCACCTGCCCGTTACTAAATTCTATATAATTTTTTACATCTTTCAAAACAATCTGTTGAAGCGCCTGAATATTCAGTGCGTCAGCTATTTTTTGGAGTGGAGCAAACTTGCTTAAAAAACCCTCAATCAGCAAGAGATTACCGTTGCCGTTCAGCGATTTCAAATCAGGCATCATATTGTCGCCAAGCCTGCCATTGATGGTGAGCTGAGAAGTTAATTTGCCCGCCATATACCTGCCGATTGGCATCAATGCCTGCACTGTATTAAAGGCATTGAAAGTTTTTTGCACATCAACTTTATCTACGTTGTACATCAATGAAATATCGGGTTTTGCTTTGCTGACTTTGGTTGAATACGTTCCGTTTATTATGATATTTCCATCCAGTGCATTACCTTTTACATCGGCCATTGTTATGGTTTCATCATTTATTTTAACACTGCCGGTAAGATTGTCAATATCAAGCTTATCGTAATGGACTTTATCAACCTTTGTATTAATGAGCACATTTAAATTAGCAGGCACAGCAAACGGTACGGCAGCAGGCCCTTTAGCAGTAACTGTATCGGTTGATGTCGCCATCCAGTCATTCAGGTTGATATTATCGGCACTCACATTTAACACTGCATTCAATGGTTTGCTTTGCAGTATATAATTAAGCAGGTTGTTAATTTGACCATTACCGGTAAAATTTGAGCCGAGATACTGCCCGCTGATATTGCTGATATCAACTTTAGCTGGCGTAAAATTTGTTTGCAGGTTACTGATTTTAACGCCCGTTGGATAGGCTTTTGCGATGTACAAAAAGTTATTGAGAAGGAGCGTTCCCCCTGCAGTAAACTGATCAAATTTTTGCTCTTCAATCGCCTTTACTTTGCCTTTAACAAACAAGTCGACATTTAGCAGGCCGCTTATTTTAGTTCCCGCCTCCAGCTTTACCAATTGTGCAACTTTATCTAGATTGAGCCTGCCTTTTGCAGCAGCATCTACAAATAAATTAGAAATAGGATTTTTCACCAGCAGCCGAATATCAAAAGGTTCATTATCCAGTTCAATATGAGCTTTCTCTACATTTACAATAGTGTTGTCGGTAATGCCATCCGGGTTATCAATAACGGCCTTTAGGTTGATGTTTTGTACTGGTTTTGGTAAGTCGGGATATTTAAAAAATCCGCTTTTTACTTCCAGGTCCACATGGTAGGCGGGGATGCTTTTTTCATTGTAAATGCCTTTTACAAAACCGCTGAAAATAGCGGTGCCGCTTGTTTTAATCTTATCAAAATCGTGTTGGTAAATAACCGGCACCAGACTTAGCAGATTTTTAAAATCGGTAGAAGGCGCTTTAAAAATGATATCCATATCATAGCCTTTTTCAAGCAGGTTTTTAACTAAACCCTGGCTTGCCAACTGTAGTTCGTTCACGGTTATCTTATCTGTATTAAAGCTATAAATATTGGTTTTGTTATCTACCTGTATATCTGCAGCTGCTGCTACTTTTGCATTTGATAAATAGGCTATACCGCCATAGCTAACATTTACATTTTCGGCAGTTGTGCTGGTTTTTAAAGTGAACAAGTCTTCAGTAAAATCACCCCTTCCGCTATGGTCTAGATCAAATATTTCTGCATTGATTACTGATACTTCGTCTTTGTAACTGACATACGCATTGTTGATTTCATACCGCTGCAACTCCATCTTAAATACCTTTTCAGCGCCCATTGTTTGGGCAGTTGTATCAGGCTTTACAATATCCCAGTTAACCAGGCTGTCTTTTAAAACGATGGCATGTATCCGTGGCGATTCAACAACTACAGAATAGATGGTGATGTTATTGCCCCTAATCACACTCATGATATTTACCGCAGCATCAATTTGTTTGGCAGCCAATAGCGTATCGGTGGCAAATACACCGTTACCAATAATGTAAAAATCATCCAGCCCAACCGCTACTTTTGGAAAATGGCGAAAAAAGGAAATATTCACCTCTTTAAAATCAACCCTGGCATTAAACTTTGCATTGATTTCTTTTTTCACTTTAGCAGTCAGCTGGCTTTTAAAAAGATAGGGAACAGCAAATGCAACTCCTATTAAAACAAGTACACTGATCAGAACAATTTTGAGTAATTTTTTTATCATGGATATCAATTTATTATTTGCAAACTGCTATTTTAGTTAGAGGCAATAAGCATTCCAATTGATGCGTATTGGGGGGCAAAAATACTATAATGTGTAATGTCATTTTTATTAATACATTTTATTGTATGCTCCCCATAGGTTTCCTAAAAACACCCCGATAACTTTTAAATTGAATGAAAGAAAATATCTTTTATTGCTTATCCACAAAATGGGGAATTTTTTAACGGTATGGTAATTGCCACCAAACTATTACAATAATATTTGTAAATATGAATAATCAAAAACAATTTGGTGTATGGATGGATACACAAAGAGCAGTGATTGTAGGAAAAGAACAACCCGAGGCTGAGTCAATTTCCATACTGGCTTCAGTAACCGGAGATAAAGCTGCACCCAACTCCAGCGAAAAGACAGCACATAACCAGGAGAAATCCCTGCAGGCAAAGTTCTTTAAAGAGATCGCTACACATCTTCAAAATGCCACTTACATACATGTAACAGGAACAGGGCAGGTACAGGAACAGTTTCTACACTATCTGGCAGACACACCTCAGTTTAAAAATACCCGTACGGATGAGTCGACAAATAATAAAATGAGCGAAGACAAGCTGGTAGCGTTTATGACCGACAAGTTGAATTAATGTGACTTTTGCAGCAATGTAGTTTCTACAATCCCACGATTGGAGTAATGAAGCATGCGTTCAATACGGCAAAACCGTTAACAAATAGTAACCATTATCGGGGCGCAGTACCTGCGGTGGTTACTATTTTCATTTAATAAAAACCAGATTGCAACTTTTTGGGCAACAAGTGTGCTTTATTATGTTAAACTTTATAGCAAAACGCATCATCATTCAGCATAATCCTCTATCCAGGCGAAGTTTTTTTTATAAACAGATTCCTTATTTTGTTTTATAAAAATCAGGAATGCTTTTGCAACTTCAGACATTTTTTTTTGCTTTAACCATATCAACCTCCAGTTTTCTACCAACGGCAAACCTTTTACAGGAATAATCTTTATTTCTTTTAGTCTCAATTCATTTTTAATACTTAAAATAGATTGAATCGAAAACCCAAGACCGGCCATCACAGCCTGTTTTACCGCTTCGCTGGAAGTTAATTCCAGTTTTACATTTGGAACAATATTGGCTTTTTGAAAATACCGCTGCATAGTAACCCTGGTACCCGAACCTTCTTCCCTGTAAATGAGCGGCAGATTATCAAAAACAGCTTTGCTTGATTGCTTTAAAATTTCAATTCCCGAATTGGATGCACCCGTTAAAAACAATTTATTGGGTAGTAGTATTTCCTGGTCTATATCTAAAGTATCCGGTAATACAGAAACCAAAGAAAAATCAACTTCATTGTGCTCAAGGCTTTTGATAACTTTTGTTTTATTGGTTACGTCCATTAATAAATCGATGTTGGGATTAGACTGTAGAAAATCTTTTAAATAATAAGGCATTACATATTTTCCGGTAGATGCAACGGAAATTTTAAGCCTGCCGGAAAGCATGCCCCTGAAATTTTGCGTTTGGTAATTAATGGAGGCTACTTCTTTTAAAATCTTGTTTGCAATCCGGTATAATTCGTGGCCAAAATCTGTGATATATATTTTTCGACCCACCACTTCTGTTAGTGCAATATCAAACTGAGCCTGTAAATTTTTGAGTTGGATAGAAACGGCAGGCTGGGTCATGTGCAGCTCCTCCGATGCCTTGGTAACGCTCGCATTTTCTACCACTATCATAAATACCTTTAGCTGGTGCAGCGTAAAATTCATAAAATTATTTTATGGTTTATATAATAAAGATAAATGAAAGTATATTAACAAAGGGTTGCAATTTTGTGCTATAAATAAATAATTTAACAATGACAAATATTACAATTGCAAAGGGAGATGGTATTGGTCCCGAAATTATGGACGCTACCATAAAAATTATAATGGCAGCCGGTGCGGATATCAGCATTGACGAAATTGAAGTAGGCGAAAAAGTTTACCTGGCAGGCAACCTCGCCGGTATCGCCAAAGAATCATGGGATATTATCCGCAGAAATAAGATTTTTTTGAAAGCCCCCATCACTACGCCGCAGGGTGGAGGATACAAAAGTTTAAATGTAACTACCCGTAAGTTTTTAGGATTGTACTCCAATGTGCGCCCCTGCATGAGTCTTCATCCGTTTGTAAAAACAAAACACCCTGATATGGACATTGTAATTATCCGGGAAAATGAAGAGGACCTTTATGCAGGAATTGAGCACCAGCAAACAGATGAAGTAGTGCAGTGTTTAAAATTAATAAGTCGCCCCGGGTGCGAAAAAATAGTACGATATGCCTTTGAATATGCCAAGCAGTATGGCCGAAAAAAAGTAACGTGTTTTACAAAAGACAATATCATGAAACAAACAGACGGGTTGTTTCACCAGGTTTTTGATGAGATCGCTTCAGAATATCCCGGTATTGAAAATGAACATTGGATCATAGATATTGGTGCTGCAAAAATGGCTGATACGCCGGAGATTTTTGATGTGATTGTGATGCCGAATTTATATGGTGATGTTTTATCGGATGTGGCCGCACAAATAACCGGCTCGGTCGGTTTGGCTGGCTCGGCTAATATTGGTGAACAGTGCGCTATGTTTGAAGCAATACATGGGTCTGCACCAAGACGTGCAAATCAAGACCTGGCAAATCCCTCTGGTTTACTGCAGGGTGCGGTGATGATGCTGAATCACATTGGCCAGGGAGCCATTGCAGAAAAAGTGCAAAACGCCTGGCTTAAAACCCTTGAGGACGGTATACATACATATGATATCTACAATGAAGGAATCAGTAAACTACTAGTGGGTACTAAAGCATTTGCCGAAGCGGTAATCAATAATCTTGGCCAAAAGCCGGCCCTGTTAAAACCGGTTCAGTTTGATAAGAATTCGGCTTTAGTACTCCCTACCTATAAAAGGCAAAAACCAAAAAATAAAGAATTAAATGGCGTAGATGTTTTTGTACACTGGAGCGGAAGCAATCCTGATGAACTGGCAGCTGTTATCAATCAATTAAACAGTGCAGATGCCGAGCTTACCATGATTACCAACCGGGGAATAAAAGTTTGGCCCGAGGGTTTTGAAGAAACTTTTTGCACCGACCACTGGCGCTGCCGTTTTAAACCAGTGAATGGAAATGCTTTTAATAAGACCCATATCATAGAATTATTGGGCAACGCAATAGATAAAAATATCGATACCATTAAAACAGAAAACCTTTATTCATTTGATGGCAAACCGGCCTTCTCACTGGGGCAGGGCCAATAAAACGCAAAAAGAAAAAGTATGAACATACAACTTATGCAAGGTCAATTCAGCGCACAGGATGCTGTTGACATCATCACGCAATTGATTAATGTAAAAATTAAATTCCATGAAAAGAAAATTGAAGCCCACGATGGAGAAGAAGCTACAAAAATGAGAGAAAAGAGAATAAAAGACTTACAACAAGACCTCCATGCTGTTAGGCAATACGTTCTTGCAAATGGAAAATCAATTTCTATAGAATCTGTACTGCAACTGTCTTAAAAGTCATAATACTAATAAAAAAACAAAAAATTGCAAGATTCATTTCATATACTACTGAGTTTGCTGTTGTTACTTACGGGGCTAGTTCTGTCTTTTTATTTCCTGGATTCTACTATCAGCTATCTAATCAGCGCTCTTACATTAATTACTGGTCTAAATCTTTCCCGCCTTATTTCTAACAAAACAAAATAGTAAAATAAACATCATGAAAATAAAAGAACCAATCAAATTAATTGAAGGAAATTTTAGTCCTGAAGACGCCAAAGAAGTATTATTAGAACTTATAAACCATAAGATAAACTTTCATTCTTTAAAAAATTTTAGTTCAGAAGAGCGCTTTGGCCAAGCAATTGAGGGATCAAAAAAAAGAATTGACTATTTAAAAAAAGCAAAAGAGAAAATTGTTAAAATAATTGATACGGCAAAACATACTAACAGCCATCTAAGGTTAGAATCGTCGATTAATATTTTTGTTGAAAAATAAAAACTAAAACTTTGGAAAACCCTGCATATCCAATTAAAAGAAAATAACATAATGTTCTTTGCAGAAACACTTTTAATTCAATTACCCAGGTAAGATCCATTAAAATATTTGTGTCAAAGGGGGGAGACTATACCGCAAGATCTCCCCTCCCCCTATGCTGTTTGTATTAACAACATTCCTCACTATACGGCAACGATAACAGCCGGTCTCTAATCAGATGTACAAGTCTTTTCTACTGCCCCGGACTAAAAATAAATCCGGGGTCTTTTTTATTTTGCAAATGCCTTTCCCTTTGCCGCATCCGCTGCAAATTGCCGACTTAAAATTTGTCGATAAAATTATTTTAGTTTTTATTTTGCTCAACCTTTAAATTGTTATTAGTTTAGATAATTCCATTTAGCAGCTGTTTTGCTAAAATATTAATGATCAAATCTTTTCAATATCATCCGCAAGTATTATATTAGTAAAATATTCTACGAAAGATCAGGAGTCGCCTTAGCATAATTCAAACAAATCTTTTAACCTCTAAAAGTTTTTTATGAAAAAAGTCTTTCGTTTATTCAAGTATTTTGCCCCAGTTGTTTTTATTTGTTACTTGCTTCCCTCCTGCAGTCGTAGTGTTATTTCAATTACCATTACGGGCGGCGATGCCGGCAGTGGTAGACTTTACTTAAAAGATTCGTTAGGGAACGCAGCAGATACAATTAAAGTAGATCCTGAGCAGATCATCAAATGGAAAATTGGGAAGGGAGCAAATCTGACGATAACAGAACTGTTTGAAAAATCTCGCTCTGATAATGTTTTCAGCAAGCGTGCCCGGAAAAAGTTTTTATCAAAAATCTGGAAAGCAAAAGTCGAAAATCTTGACTCATTAAAAGAAAGGTTAAGAGGCAAAGAAATAAAGGATGGCGGACATATGTATTTTATCGAAGACTATTTTATAAAATGGAAAGATAAAAAAACAGGAACCTCACCTACATACGACCCAAGAATCCAAGTAAAATCGTAATATCAGCAATGTCATTTCAGCAACGACTATTTCTTTTTCTGATGGGATCCATTTGTATAATCTCCCATACAGTTTCTGGTCAGGATCAAAAGATTGCTGATAGCCTTGCAAAAGTTTATCGGCAGAATAACTTACCGGATACCGCCAATTTAAAGCTACTAACGGATCTGTCTTTTAACGAAGTTCATGACTTAACGCTGTCGTTAAAATACGCCAAAGAACTCATTACCTTAGCACAAAAAGAAGGCAACAATTTATACCTCCATAAAGGCTATTATCAAAAAGGAAATAAAAAATGGTTATTAGGTGATTTGTATGAGGCACTCGATGCTTTTTTTAAAAGTGCAGCAGCTGCCGAAAAAGCTAAATTTTCTGAGGGAGAAGGGAGTGCGTATGGAGCCATCGCTGATATTTATGGCGTTTTAAAAAACCATGACAATGCGATGACCTATTATAAAAGATCAATCGCAATGCTTAAATATTCCGGAGATTCCGTTCGGCTGGCATCTGTTTTATTAAACGCCGGCGAAGAATTCCGCACTAACAAAATCTACGACTCTGCATTGTTATATTTCAATGAAGCTAAACCAATTTTTGACAAGATCGATTATCAAACGGGGATGGCTATCAGCCTCGGCAACATTGGGATGGTATATGCAAGTATGGGTAACAGCAGTCTTGCAGAAAAAAATATTAATATGGCTTTATCCATATTGGAAAAGCAACAAAATTATTCCCCCATTTGTGAATACCTTATTTCCTTTTGCGACATTTATTTCAAAAAAGGCAATAATGACATTGCCCTGCAATATGCATTAAGAAGCCTGAACCTTGCACAACAACACAATTTAAAAGAACAGATAAGAGATGCCAATCATAAGCTCTCTGAGCTATACCAGGCATCTGGGAACCAAACCGAATCTTTCGACCATTACAAACGTTACATCATTTTTAAGGATAGCATTGATGATAAAATGTCGATTCAAAAAATGGCAGATCTAAGAACCGATTTTGAAATTTCAAAAAAACAAACGGAAGTCGATTTGCTAAATCAGCAAAGAAGAAATCAGCATAATATAAATGTTGCACTGCTGGTTATTCTTGGTTTGTCGATTGCGCTTTTGGGCACCCTGTACTGGTATTATCGAAATATTTCAAAGGAAAAAAAGAGATCGGAAACTTTACTACTGAATATTTTACCTGCTGAAACTGCCCGGGAGCTAAAACAAAATGGCAATGTAGATGCTGTAAAATTTGAAGATGTTACGGTGTTATTCACAGATTTTGTAAAGTTTTCTAAAATTGCGGAACAGATAAAACCTGAGCAATTGGTCAGGAGCTTGGATAGCTACTTCAAGGCATTTGATACCATCACCACAAAATATGGATTGGAAAAAATTAAAACAATTGGAGACTCCTATATGTGTGCCTGCGGCCTGCCAACACTTAATCCAAGTCATGCAAAAAATGTGATGTATGCCGCAAAGGAAATGATTGACTTTGTGGAAAGCAGGTTGAATGCAGACGACGATCTTACCCATTTCGAAGTTAGAATTGGAGTGCACACAGGCCCGGTGGTTGCGGGCATTGTAGGGATTAAGAAATGGCAGTATGACATTTGGGGGGACACTGTAAATATTGCATCCCGTATGGAGTCAATGTCAATGCCAGGAAAAGTAAATCTTTCAGAAAAAACTTATGATGAAATCAAAGATGAATTTGCATGCGAATACAGGGGAGAATTTGAAATAAAGAGTCACGGTCCACTAAAAATGTATTTTTTGAGCTAACCTTTTGCTACCTCAATCTCACCAACTATCTTGTATGAATATATAAAATAGCTGGGTAAAATTATCCCTAATGACAAAGTGATAATACTTTGTCATTAGGGATAAAAAAGATCAGAAAATATAGTCGAGCCGCAGATAATTGCTCTGGTGCTCACGAACGATTGTCTGCACAATTTCTTTATTAACAGCATTGTCTTTTGTTGCAATCAAAATGCGGATACTAAATGCCCGTAGCGCATCTGCTACACTCAATGTGCCTTCTGCACTGTCTTTTCTGCCATTAAAGGGGTAAACATCCGGGCCACGCTGGCACTGGGTATTGATGTTGATACGACCAACCTGGTTTGCCAGTTCGTCAATTAAATGTCCAATTGTTTTAGGGTCTTTTCCAAATATGCTTAGCTGTTGTCCAAAATTAGACTGTACAATATAATTAACAACATCTTCCATATTTTTATACGGAACAATGGGTACCACAGGGCCAAACTGCTCTTCGGTATAAACCCTCATTTTTTCATTTACAGGATATAATACAGCGGGATAAAAAAAAGTATCATTCACTATACCGCCGTTTTCGTTGATGATAAAGGCCCCAAATTGTTTGGCATCATTAACAAGGCCGGTTAAATAATCTGTTTTACCAGGCTCTGGCAGGGGTGTAATTTTAACGCCTTCTTCCCATGGCATACCACATTTTAAAGTAGCAACAGCGGTTGTAAATTTTTGTATAAAGCTGCCTGCAATATTTTCGTGTACAAAAATAATTTTTAGTGCAGTGCATCGCTGCCCATTAAAAGACAGTGAACCAGCCAAGGCTTCATTTACAGTAATATCGATATCTGCATCGGGTAAAATAATAGCAGGATTTTTTGCATCCAGCCCCAGTACACTTCGCAGGCGATGAGGCTTTGGATGTAATTTTTTTATATCGCTTGCACCCTTGTTGGTACCTATAAAGGCAAACACATCAATCTTACCTGTTTCCATTAATACACCCACCGTCTCTCGCCCCCTGCCGTAAATAATATTGATAACACCTTTTGGAAAGCAGTCTTTAAAAACATTCAGCAATGGTTTAATAAACAGTACCCCATACTTTGCAGGTTTAAACACTACCGTATTTCCCATTATCAACGCAGGAATTAATGTAGTGAACGTTTCGTTTAGTGGATAATTATATGGCCCCATGCACAACGCAACCCCCATTGGCACCCGGCGTATTTGTGCTATAATACCCTCTTCGTTTTCAAATTTAGAATTTCGGTGGTCGAGGTTTTTTAGCTCCTTAATTGTATCTTCTATATAAACACATGTTCTGTCAAATTCTTTTTCACTGTCGGGCAAATTTTTGCCAATTTCCCACATTAATAATTTAACAACGGCTGTTCGTTGCTTTTTCATCTCCAGCAAAAAATTCTCCACATGGGCTATTCTTTTAATAATACTCATAGTGGGCCAAATACCGGTGCCATTATTATAAGCAATTACCGCAGCATCTAATGCTTCTAACGATTCTTTTTCTGTTAGCAAAGGCGTGCTACCAATAATATTTTTTTCAATTCCATTTCCATTACGGAGACTTACCGGCGATACTACTTCATTCATCGGGCCATCCCATATTTTAAGTTCGCCATTCACCAAGTATTCCCGTTGTTCTATAAAACCATCTAATTTCCATTGCTTTGGAATTTGATCTATTGAGGGAAAAATATTTTTTAATATTGACATTGTTTGTTTTCTTTAAAATTTTTAAATAGCAGAAGTGTTTGAGAGAACACGAGAAATATCCCAATTGTTCAATTTTACGGAGACGGTAAATTGAGTGATGCTTTAAAAGAAACAGGACACGGCATCAATGATAACAAGGAGCACCAAGGAATCCGCCAGAAAGAGCACAACGTACCAGCCTACTAAAATTTCATGAAAAGGAATAACCGGAAATTTATAACTACCATATTTTAATCCTGTCTTTTTCTGCAACATACATTTTATCGCCAGGCTTTATATTGAAGGCCTTGTGAAAATAGGGCATGTTCATGAGTGGGCCATTTACACGCCAGGTAGGTGGTGAGTGTGGGTTATTGTTTATCCAAAAACGCAGAAACTCATCTTTCATTTTCACCCGCCAAATACGAGCAATGGAAATGCAAAACCGTTGATCGGGCGTAAAGCCATCTATCCTTGTTGTATCCTTTCCCTGTGGAGTCATTTTAAAAGCATCGTATGCTATGGATACTCCACCAATATCTGCGGTGTTTTCACCGAGCGTTAAGGCGCCTTTAACATGCATCGTATCCAGCACGGTAAATGAACTGTACAGATCAACCACTTGTTGCGTTTTTGTTTTAAACCTGGCGTAATCATCTTTCGTCCACCAGTTTTTAACGTTGCCGTCCTTATCAAACTGTGCCCCCTGATCGTCAAACGCATGGGTCATTTCATGCCCAATCACAATGCCAATACCACCGTAATTTAATGCATCATCTGCTGCATCATCAAAATAAGGCGACTGCAAAATAGCTGCCGGAAATACAATTTCATTAGCCGACGGATTGTAGTAAGCTGTAACGGTCGATGGAGTGGTAAACCATTCCGACCTGTCAACCGGTTTACCCAACTTCTCCAACTGGTACTGGTAATTATTACTGGCCGCAGATACAGTGTTTTCAAAGTATCTATTGCTTTCAATATGAACATTTTTATAATCTTTCCATTTAGCAGGATAGCCTATCTTTTTTGTGATAGCGAATAGTTTGTCTTTTGCTTTCTGTTTGGTGCTGTCGCTCATCCAGTCAAGATGATCTATTCTTACAGCGAATGCTTTCTGTAAATTATTTACCAATTCGAGCGCCCTTTTCCTGGCATCTTCTGTAAAA
This sequence comes from Chitinophagaceae bacterium, assembly GCA_025360525.1. Lineage (GTDB taxonomy): Bacteria > Bacteroidota > Bacteroidia > Chitinophagales > Chitinophagaceae > Ferruginibacter. Next base: position 18,341 of record JANYCA010000075.1, read on the forward strand.
TATTTCTTTACATAAAACTGCCCCAGCGCTTCACCCAATAATTGATCAACTGCATCCGCTATTATTTCGCCCCTTGCTTTTTGTACTGCCTGGCCTTGCAATACTTTATTATACCCAAATTCTGCATCAGCAAAAGGCCTGCTTAACTGGTTGGCATAGGCAGTTAAAACTTTGAATTTTAAATACATTTTCCAATCATTAATGGGTATGCTGGTAAGCAATACATTCAATTTATCGTAGTAAGCAGTTTGGGCAACATCGATAGAATCTGTTTTTGCCCCCAACCCATTTAACACATTTAACCAGCCAATATTTGGGTGCCTTTTAACCAGCACAGCAACGGGCATCTTGTTGTAATTGGCATTAACATCACGCAGTTCAATATTTGTTTTATGAGATGCGGCTATTTGATTTTCGATGCCATATACCAATGCTGAATTTTTAATTGCAGCTACAGAATCACTTCCTGTTAAAACAAATAAAGTGGTAAGATATTTTCTATAGGCGGCTTGTATTGCAACACTTGCTGCATCGGTTTTTAAATAATAATCCCTCTCCGGCATTCCAATGCCGGTTTGATAAATATGAGCAATATTGAGGCTGCTGTTTTTATTATCAGGACCTACCGCAAAAGATAAAACAGAGCCAATATTTGCCTTACAGCCATTTGCAACAAACTGCATGAGCGATGCCACATTGTGAATACTGTCTATTTTACTAAATAAAGGTTTAACGGGATCGTAACCACGTTTGTTGATGGTGGCTGTGTCCATACCAGCGGCATAAAAATCACCCAGCTGCTGCTCAATGCTACCTGTTGGGGTAGCAGCTTTTGAAACACTATCCAGAATACCCTGCAAACGTAAACGCTGAGGGTAATTCATAAACATGTATGCACCCACACCCGACTGCGAAGCTGGTATCACGGCTGTATCGAACCATTTGTTGTTGATGTATAAGAAAAAATTATCTCCTGGTTTTTTGGTTGAGTCTATTTCTTGTATGGAAATATACTTTTTCTCAGCACCTTGTTTGCATGCAGCTAACGAAAGAATAGCCGCCAAAAAGAATACAATTTTTTTCATAACTAAACTGCTTTTTGTAAATGGAAAGATAGCGTAAAATCAGCTATGCCTGCTAAAGATGTCTGTGTAATCGGTCTGATAATTTGCTTGATGATGCTGGTATTTTAAATAGCCGCAGGTCTTCGACATGTTACCCCAACTCCACTACTTTTCCCATACTCATTTACTCCAAAAATACAAGGGCAAGCCAGCCCCCTGTTATTTGTCGTATGTTGGTGTCAAAAAATTTGGGACTTGATCCAGGCTATAATATATTTGCAAGCCTCGTTCTTTTGCAATCCGCACGTCTTCGTCTGCTCCTTTCCATGCACCTTCAAGACGAAGAACAGCATCGCATTTTTCAAACAGCCGGTGTGCAGCCGGGTACTGAATTTCATCCCAAATATTGTCACCAATTTCTTTTGAACCTGCTAAATGCAATAATGGCAAAGCCACCCATTCTCCAATCAGAGGAATATGTGCCTTGCGAAACAAAGCAGGGCTACCGATTCGAGTTTATCTAAATTCTTTTTTATTAAAAATGGGTCGTCATTGGTACATCCCCGATAAGAACTTGAAACTAGCATCCTGCTATTTTACAATGTTGGGCTAAAGTATTTCATCAAATTAAATGCAGGAAGGCCAAACCTCCATCGGCGCATTAATACCTACGCACGTAAACAGGTCCCTGGGCTTCCTTATCAATGAACTTATCTTTTGTACGCATGTTTTTTATTTAAGGAGCAAAAATAATGTTGCATTTAATTAATTCATTGCAGTAGTGACGATGGGGCAACAGCTTGGAGACCTGAGCCTAGGTGTTTCATTTTGGTTGATTTGTAGTCAACCTATTTCAGGACAAGACA
>JANYCA010000117.1 GCA_025360525.1 Chitinophagaceae bacterium
TGGGATCGGTTTTTCCGGGGGAATTTTATAAACAGCTTGTCTGGCTTTAAATCGGTAAGCTTAATTGGCACCATTAATAATGATGGGTTGCCCAATGTGGCTATCTTTAGTAACATCGTTCATATAGGCGCCAACCCAGCACTTATTGGCTATGTAAACAGGCCAAGAGCAACAGCCCCCCACACAATTGGCAACATTGAAACCAATGGTCAATATACCATCAATCATATACACCCTGCTATAATTGAAGCAGCTCATCAAACAAGTGCTAAATACCCGCTGGAAGAAAATGAGTTTTCTGCCACAGGGCTTACCCCTGTTTACAAACCCGGTTGTATAGCCCCTTTTGTGGCTGAAAGCACCATTCAATATTCGATGGAATTGCTTGAAATAATCCCCATTACCCACAACGATACATTTTTTGTAATTGGTGCTGTGCAGGATGTATTTCTCCAGGATGAAAGCATCGTACAGCCGGATGGTTTTATCGCTATAGAACAGGCCGGTAGCATTACATCGTTGGGCGTTGATGCTTACTACAACGTACAACCCATTGCAAGGTATGCATATGCCAAGCCCAATAAAAACCCGGAACGGATCGGGTAAAAATTTCGCATGCTAAATTTAGATAATGCAAAGCCCTTGCAAAAAATTACAAGGGCTTTATAACGCTACCAAAAAACTTTATTGAGCCAGTGATATCCTAATTTGAACCCCGGCCCTGGTATTGGTGATAGGCGCACTGGAAGATATGTAGGGTATTACTCTTCGCTGTTCAAAAAATAATTTTACATTAATTCTGCTGTTAAGGAAATAATCTATGCTGGGCGAAAGGTTAATTTCCTTGCTGCCACTTGTAGGAAGTGTGGCTGCCTGATCGAGCCGGTTATTTACTGTTACATTGTCCCTTATCCTAAAGTCAAAACGAAATTTAATTTCATTATCCATTTTACTGCTGCCATCTTTACTTAAAAACTTCGGCAGTTTGAATCCTCCAAATAATTTCAGCCCTTTTTTGCGATACCCGGCTCCAATAGAAAATTCTGTAGATCTTGTTTCACTTAACTGAAAATCTATTAAACTTAAACTAAGTGTACGCTGCTTAACAAATTCTACCTTGGCCTCCATCTGGTTGGTAAACATCATATCCAAACCAAATAATGGTGCAAACTGTTCAGTAATGGTAATGTTGGGAACAAGGAAATAAGGAACAAAATTTTGCGATACCGAATCGTAGAAAGACGGGTAACCATAGCGGTTGATATCCTGGTAAAAAAGAGCAGATGTAAATCCATTCATACTTAAACTGCCAGTGTAGCCATGCGACATTGTTACGTTGGTAAATATCTTATCTAAACCCGGAATCCTGCTAAGGCCGGTATAATCTATCTTCCAGTTGGGCTTGGGAATATATCCGCTAAACGGGTTAGAACTGATGTTGGCATTGCTTTGTTTTATCAACGAAACATTGTTAGGGTCGCCACCTGTGTAGGCAGCAACAAATGCCGGGATCAATACATCATTCGCATACTTGTTGTAGCCATATGCGTAAGCATTACCTGTAGGAACAACAGAGTAAGGGTTGGCTTTACCCAGCCGTTGTGAAATAATTTGCCGGTAATCTTGAAATTTAGTAAACGTAGCAGAAATTTGATTAGGATCAAACTTTCCAAACATCGTTTTAAAAGAGATAAAACTAATATCGAACCCGCCACCCGAATAAGGACTTAAATGCGCAAACTGGCTACCAGTGCCGCTGGTATCTTTAAATAATTCAGAATAATTTTTATTAAACGATTTGTTTAAATTAATACTGATGCTTAAATCCCTCACCGGCTCCAACTGTGCGGTAATGGCAATACGTTGGCTAAACGATTGCTGAAAGATGGTATTAAACTCAATATCTTTTGTAATCAAATTTTGCTTTGCTGCTTTGTTAAGCCATGCTGTATCGGGTTGATAACCGGATAAAAAATCAAAGCCGGGCTGCATACTACTCCAGTTTTGCCCTACAAACTTTGTACTGTCGGCATAGCCAGGCAGGCGGGTATTACCAGTTTCGGATAAAGAAATATTGGCTTGTTTTACACTGCTGATTAATTTTCCAAATACCCTTCCCAACGTACCAATATCCGGTAGGGAATTGGGATCCCGAATCTTTTTTATTTTTAGCCTTTTTACTTCTTTTACTTTTACACCATTTCGTTTAACATAGCGGAACACCGTATCTGTCCTAGTTTCCACCGCAGCTCTTGTACTTGAGTCACGGGGCTGTTCTATTGCCCGGAAGAATTTTAGTTTGTTGTATAATTTGGTAAAATCAAACTGTGCCGTGGCTTCTTTTGTTTGACTGTTTTCAATAATATTGCCCAGCTCAATGGCGAGCCGGCTTGCGCCTATCCAACGATAGGTTGCCTGGTATTTGATGTTCATCGTTGTCCAATCCAGTAACGGAAATTTGGAAGTGGGTAAAGTGTACGAAAGATTGGCTGAATGGTTATACAGTGTATTTCTTCCCCCGTTTATCAATCGTTTCCAAACGGTATCACTTTTCTCCGGCGTATCTAACCTGCCATACGGCTCATCTACCCTTGAATTATTAGTAGCGGTAAAATCAAAATTAATAGACCGTGTAAAATTCCATCTAAAAATATAATCTCTCTGCAACACTAAATACTTATCGTAGGTTTCCGGTATTTTATATTTATCCGATCCAATACTCCTTGGCCTTACGGCGCCAAATTGCCGTTGAATATCTGTGCGGAAACTAAGCTGTGATGGGGATAGGTTGAAGTTGAAATCTTTTACCAAATCAAACCAATGGGTTTTTCGTTTCTTAAAAAACTTAATATTTTTAAATGGCTCCAAATATTTTGGCTGTGGCGCAAAATTATACCCTAGTCCGCCCCGGTGCCTGGTTACTTCATTGTTTTCAATTAACGGGTTGTGGCTTTTGGTGCTGATGAAAGAGTAGCTAACATCAATATTAGAAATATCATAAATTTTAGGCTTTCCGGTACCCATTTTATTTTTACGAACATTGGTAAAATTGAGTGTTTTGGTACTCGTAAAATCCACTGCCGCCTGGTTGATGGAATCTTTTCTTGCACTGGTTTTAGCAGCGCCCAGTTTATCTTTCAATTTTATATCCATATCAAATGGATCATACTGAGGTTTGCTGATAGACTCTGAAATACTTGCAAAAACCGGGATAGACATACCGGCACTTTTAGGCAATAGTTTTCCTAATTCCAGGTTGGTGGCTATGTTATATTGCACCAGGTTATCCCGGAAGCGTTCGTTAACTCTTTGCTCCAGGTTACCAAATCCGGTAGTATGGGTAGAAAAAGATGCAGAGATAGTTCCTAAGTCTGCCAACGTCATATCAAGCCTTGCCATGGCGGCGTAACCCTTATCCTCGTTTATAGAAGTAAGCCTTAATTCGTTCACCCACATCTCGCCACAGGCGCTTGGATTTCGGGCATTTTCAACACCAATCAAAATTCCTCTTATCTCGCCAAGATTAGGGTCGCCCATAATTGAATAGGTTTGACCATTGGACTGTGGTACCCTGTAGGGCTGTGTTACAGATGCGCCGCTGGAGTTACGATCTGCTTTTAATTTTGGGAGCAACGCAAGATCTACATTTAAGCTGTTTAGTACATTCCAGAGTGAATCGTTGTAAGCATCCGAATTAGGATTTAAATTAGTATTTAAAGGCGTTAAAAACAGCGGTATCTTAATTTCATAATAGTTATTGGCAAAATCGGTACCTATTCTTACAACCGCATTCAAATCTTTGTCCCGGATGCTGGTGGGTGTTTTAATGTAATTTTCAGCATGAATGTACATGGAGAGTTTTCCAAACTGCCTCAAATCCCTGTTGGCAAAAGTTTGTTGTACACCCCTGGAATCGCCTTTACCGAGGTTGCAAAAACGAAGCGACATGCTTTGCTCGTTTTGCAGCAAGTTAACACCATTGTTGCTTTGTACCTGCTGCCGCTGAATTTCTCTTGGGGTGCGATAGGGCAATGGTGAACGCTTATCGTTTTCTTCGATGTTAACACCATTTACAAAAAAATCTACATCCGTTGTAGGTGGCTGATAGTTGCCGCTTTCATCAATTTTAAAAGGGAAACGCCTCCAGATATTCCTCGTAAGTTCGAGCTTTCCAAAACGCATAACAACTGTACTATCAAAATCGGTTAAGTACATCCTAAAAAAACGTATCGATTTAAAATCTGGTATATTACCTACCCTCTTATTGTAATTTGCAATGGGAATTCTAAACTGGTACCATGTTTCGGTTCGGCTCGTTCCATCGGGCAGGTTATTGATGGCAACTTCTTTTCTATCTACGATAAAATTATTTCCAATCTGCATTTGCCCGCTGGTATTGGGCTTAATGTTTACGATGTATTGAAAATACTCTTCCGTTTCGTTCATCGTATTATCCCGGTTAATATCTTCTCCATCCGGGTACAAGGTTGCTGCAGATGAGAAGATAGAAGACCCATCATTGATCTGGGAGTTGCCCTGCGTATTATTAAAATCTTTGTAACGTCTTACAATGCCATCGCTTTCTTTAAATGCCGGATCTCTGTACCAAACATAATTATCCCTGGAAGGATCGGCCTTTGCTTGTTGTAATGCAGCTGGGCTTATTACAGTACTTAAGTTACTGATATAAGGCCCCATTTTTACATTCTCAGAATCATCATTCAAACCATCTAAACCCACATCCTGGAATACCCTGTCTGCAGGGTCGTTGCTAAATGCATTGGTTACCTGTATTGGGTTTAAAGGTACTTTACCCCAAACAGAGTTATCGGTAGGTAATGGTGATTTAGGTGTAGGCAGGCCATTCTCATAAAAACGCTTGCCATCTTTTAAAATATCTTCCGAAATATTACCCAGGTTAAAATATAATTTACCTCCGGTAGATTTGGATGCATTGGGTCTTTGTAGCGTATTAACATAAGGGTCCTGCATCCAGAATTCAATGAATTCTATATTGGCTGTTTCAAAATCTGTTTGATCAATATTTCGCATTAACCCACCCCAGCGCTTTGTAGGATCTTTTAAGGTATTATTGGAATTGATGTTTGCCGGTTTATCTTCAAAATTGTAAGGACCTTTTTCTGTAGGATAAAATGCAAGGTCGAAAGTAATTAATTGATTTTGGCCAAAGTCGGTAGTCCGCAGTGGAAATATCTCGCTTTGCCGTACCAGCCGGCTTCTTGGGTCACTTAATTCTACCCTGTTATTGCCCAGCGGATTATTAACTCCCTTAAACTGTTGCAGCGTTGGTTCAATCTGGTACCAGGCTATTTTAGCACGGTTTTTTCCATAATCTAATGAGTTATTCGCCGATGCCTCGGGGAAAAGTTCGGTATTGGTGAAACCACTGGTAGCTCCTTTTGGAGTAGAGGCCTGCGCCCAGCTAATGGCGGGAAAACGCAAATCGATACCGGATTTACTGCCTTCAAAATCATCGATATAAACTGTACCCTTGGAGCCACTGCCTATCTGTGGTGCATGCCCCGGACTTAATACAGCTCCTTCCGCATAAAAATTCATGGTAGAAGGTACAGTGGTAGAGTAAAAAGGCAGTTTATCTAAAATTTTGGTAAGCCGGGGCATTTCTTTTCTATAGTTGACATCCAATCCGTACATGGCATTCCTGATAGGTTCTTCTCCCAGGTTATTTTTGGTGAAGAAAGGCCTTTCGCCCAATCTCACAATAGTTCCACCGATGGCTAACTGTTCTTTCAGGGTATTTTTGGCCAGATAATCCAACCTTAAGCCCAAATAATTTCTTTGTTGAATACCAAAGGAAGCATTGTTTTCAAAATTAACCTGTACCGGCAAACCTGCGTTTAATATTGCCTGGTTGGTAATTTTTATGGTACCTAAATCGTAATTAATATCGTAATCATTGCCCTCAATCAATGTTTGGCCAGCGGCAGTAACTGTTACACTTCCCCTTGGAATATTGTAACCGATGCTGATATCCGAAGAGCCGGAAGTACGGGCAGAACCTTTTAACACAAAGCGATTGAGGTTGGGGTATTGCTGTGCCACCGCCTTGATAGAATCGTACAGGGCATAGTACAACGTGTCTTTTGCCGTTGCAGGTATGTTAGTGTAAATTTGAGATGCAAGATCACGCCCAAAGGGTTCTAGCACCGGAAATACAATTCTGCTGTATTGTGATAACACCGTATAACCCTCTACATAATCAAACACCCCATCCGGTTGTGGATCTAACTGGTTGTTGAGCCTGTCGAGATTTACCAAAGAAAGCAATGGTGTTCCCTGGTTTTTATCACCAAAGGGTACATATCTTTTCCAACCCTGGCCAGGCTCCTGGTAAAGCAGATTAATTTTAAAATCGGTAGGCGTAAGTGTTCCAAAACCTACAGAATACACGTTTTTCATCATCAACTTCCAGATGGGCAACTTGGTGCGCTGCGATGTGGCTTTTAATAATTTAAGGAATAATATTTTTTGCGTTGCTACGGAGCTATCGGGAGGTAAATCCTGCGAAAACTCGCCAATCTGATAAATTTTTCCGTTGTAAGAATATTGGTAGGCAACCCCTAAAACTTCATCGGGTAGTAATGGCTGGCTTAGTGATATATAGCCTGCCTGCCTGTTAAAATAATATTGGGTAGAATCTAATTTACGGGCAAATATTTTTTCAAAATCCTGTACGGGAAACAAACCCAATGTTTGCAAATTGCTTACTATCAAAGCAGGGTTGCGGTTGCCCGGATTGCTGATGATATTTTTATACAAGTCGTTGGTTTCGTTACCGGGTAGCCCCAATGGTGAACCTACTAATGTATTAATAATATAAGGTGCCTGTGGATTAGGGTTGGTAGCACTTGGCTGGCCTCGATAGGCATCTCTTTCACCTAAATCCATTAAACCTACAATATCCCTGGTATTGGTGGTGCTGCCATTTCTATTGGTTACCCAAACCTCCAGCCTTAAAATTTGTACGGGTGTAGTTACAGCCGGAATTCTGGATAATACTTTATTATAATTGTCCTTAAAATACTGGCCAAGTAAAAAGTGTCTGTTTTCTTCATATTCATCTGCCCTAAAATCTATTACCTGTGCAGATGCGCCACCAGCAAGGTTTACAGATTGCCGCTGAGATTTTTGGACGGCTATAACCGAGGTAATATTTAACTTACCAAACTGCAGCTGCGACTTTAAACCAAACAGTTGCTGAGACCCCGGTATAAATGTACTACGTGATGGAAACTGCACTGCGCCAGCCTCAAACCTTTTTATAATTTCATCATCAACACCGGAATAATCTAGTTTTAGCTGGTTATCCTGCCCAAAGTTGGCGAGTGTATTGTAGCTGATGGGGAATTTTAATTTGTCGCCGATATTGGCATTTACATTAACCTGGGCGTTCATATTAAAATCGAATCCTCCATTGCGCCTTGCCCTTTCGGGTAATGTTGGGTTTTTAATATTCTGCCCCTGGTAGCCGGCCATAATATCTACGTTACCCTGGGGCGAAATTTCAATTTTACCATTCCCAAACAACCGGTTAAAAAGATTATCATACATGGATAGTTTAGGTTTAACCAGCTTACGATTAAGCAGGTTCATAGTGTTGGCTCTTTTTTTAAAGTAAGCAACTTCATCCTGGCGCCCCTTCATTTGCCAATATTCTTCAGCAGTATATGTGATAGGTGTGCGGTAAAATTTATTACCTATTTTTTCATATACCGTGTACAGTTTCGTTTTAAAATCATATACAATTGAATCAGTAATATTTGAAGGCTTTTTAAAATCGAAAGTGCCGTTTGCGTTGCTGCTGATAAAATCCCCTCTCCGATCATGGATTGGGTAAGGAAGCGGTCCCACTTGTTTGGGGGCTGTAGTATCTACTGATGAAGTGGTGGCTGTAGTTGGGGGATTTTGTGAATATACCGGTGTAACCGTTGCCAAAAGCAACAATGTATGCAACAACAAAAAGCCAATGCGATTTGGTAAAAATTTTCTTTTACGAAACATCCGGTAAATCAGTTAAAGTAAAATTCTATCAAATTGCTTTTAGTGCTTTTTTTATGAGTTCTTCTAAATTGTTAATGGCAGGTTCTGCAAGGTTTATTTTTTGGATGGATGATTCTGCTTGTGGTTTCGAAATACCTAGCGCTACCAAGGCTTCTAACGCATCACGCTGCAAACTATTGCCCGGAACGCTGGTAATACTTGCATCAACAGCTACTTTTCCCACTTTATCTCTTAATTCCAATACCAATCTTTCGGCTGTTTTCTTTCCTATACCTTTTATACTTTCCAACAACTTTACATTGCCTTGAATAATAGCTCTTTGAACTTCGTCTGGTTTTAAGTGAGACAACATCATTCGTGCAGTTGCTGCACCAATGCCAGAAACACCAATCAATTGCACAAAAATTTCCTTTTCTGCCTTATCAAAAAAACCATAAAACGTATGACCATCCTCTTTTACCTGAAAGTAGGTGTACAATTTTCCCTTTTCCGCATTTTGTATCTGTGCGTAAGTATTAAGGCTAATATTAACTTCGTACCCCACGCCATTTATGTCTATGTACACTTGCGCCGGACTCTTGTAAGTGAATATTCCCTGAAGGTATGCGTACATAATAAATGCTAAAAGGCGAATGTAGTAAAATTCAGTTTAACAGCGGTAATCCATGCTTGTTATATTTCCATTATTTTTGCTCCAATTTTAAAAAATAAATTGTTTCAGTAAACCAAATAGTTAAAAAACCATGCCAGCAATAACAGCAGCAATTACCTCAGTAGGTGGATATGTACCTGAATACAGATTGACGAATGCTATTTTAGAAACAATGGTTGACACCAATGATGAATGGATTAAAAGCAGAACAGGTATTGATGAAAGAAGGATTTTGAAAGGAGAAGGGCTTGCTACCTCTGATATGGCAGTACCAGCGGTATTGGAGCTTTGCCAAAAGAGAGGCATTTCTCCACTGGAAATTGACTGCCTCATTTGTGGCACAGTAACACCTGATATGATTTTTCCGGCTACAGCAAATATTATTTGTGATAAAATTGGCGCTGTAAATGCCTGGGGATTTGATTTGAGTGCTGCATGCTCTGGTTTTTTATACAGCCTTACAACAGGTGCAGCTTTAATAGAAAGTGGCAGATATAAAAAAGTAGTAGTGGTTGGTGCTGATAAAATGAGTGCAATCGTTGATTACACAGACAGGTCTACCTGTATTATTTTTGGAGATGGCGCCGGAGCTGTTTTACTGGAACCATCTACCGATGAAAATGGTGTTTTGGATAGTGTTTTAAAAAGTGATGGCAGTGGTAAAAACTACCTTCATATGAAAGCCGGAGGCTCGCTAAAGCCAGCGAGTGCAGAAACAATTGCTGCAAAAGAGCATTATATATTTCAGGACGGGCAGCCTGTTTTTAAAGCTGCTGTTAAAGGAATGGCAGATGCAGCCTACGAATTAATGCAACGCAATAATTTAACCGGCGATGATATTGTTTGGCTGGTTCCACACCAGGCCAATAAGAGAATTATTGATGCTACGGCAAAAAGAATGGACTTGCCATCTGAAAAAGTAATGCTTAATATTCAAAAATTTGGCAATACCACTGCCGGTACTATTCCACTATGCCTATGGGAGTGGGAAAAACAATTGCATAAAGGCGACAAAATAGTATTGGCTGCGTTTGGTGGCGGGTTTACCTGGGGAGCTACCTTGGTGCAATGGGCTTATGATAGCGAATAAAATTTACTTAAATTAGTTTAAACAGAAAGCCTCTTTTATGCTGAATAAAAGAGGCTTTTTATGCAATAAATTTTAAGTTGATGGGCGTATAACTTTCAGCAGAATTATAATTTAATCTCTTCATCCTTTTCATCAAAGAAATGAAACTCAGTAAGTTGGTAGTTGGAGTTAGCAACCAATTTAATGTGTTGCTTATATTTCCAGTTCCATTTGCGGCGTTTGGAAATAAGGCCTTTGGTTAGGTAAGAATGCAAAATCGGATTTACCATTATGGTTAGTCCCCGATGCTTTTGCATAATGAGGTAACTAAGATTTTTTTCAATTTCATCTTCTAATATTAATGTTGATGAAATTTTTCCGGTGCCATGGCAGCCTGGGCATATTTCTGATGTGTTGATGTTCATCTCCGGCTTCATGCGCTGCCGGGTAATCTGCATCAAACCAAATTTACTAATGGGTAAAACGGCATGCTTTGCTCTGTCAGTAAGCATAAAGCCTTCCATTTCGTCTGCCAGTCTTTTCTTATTTTCCATTAATTTCATATCAATGAAATCAACAACGATAATACCACCTAAATCTCTCAGTCTTAGTTGACGGGCTATCTCCTCCGCAGCCTCCAAGTTAGTCTCCAAAGCATTTTGTTCTTGGTTGTTACTTACACTTTTGTAACCGCTGTTTACGTCTATTACATGTAGGGCTTCGGTGTGTTCAATAATAAGATAAGCACCACTTGGTAAGTTAACAGTTTTGCCAAAAGCGGCTTTTACCTGCTTTGTAATACCAAAGCTGTCAAATATGGGTGACCCATTATTATAGTATGAAACTATATCTGCCTTTTCAGGAGCAATACGTTGAATATAGGCTTTGGTGTCAGCAAAAATTGTTTTATCGTTTACTACAATCCGGTTAAACTCTTCAGTAAGTAAATCACGAAGCATGCTATTGGTTTTTCCCTGCTCACTTAATATTTTTGTGGGAGCAACCGCATTTTTTAGGTTGAGTTGAATTGATTTCCAGGTTTGTACCAGAGATAATAAGTCTTCGTGGAGTTCGGCAGTTTGCTTGCCTTCCGCAGCGGTACGTACTATAACGCCAAAATTTTTAGGCTTAACTGCTTCAATTATTTTTTGAAGCCTGCGTCTTTCCTCGCTTGAATGAATTTTTCTGGAAACAGCAACAACATCATTAAAGGGAGTAATTACTACATAGCGCCCGGGCAGCGAGAGTTCGCAACTTAATCTTGGACCTTTTGCAGCAATTGGCTCTTTTAAAATTTGCACCAATACGTTGGGACGTCCACTTAAGACTTCTGCAATTTTACCTGTTTTAATAATTTCAGGCTCTACTGAAAACTTTCCAAAATCAAAGCCATTTTCTGTTTGATCATTAATGGCAGTGTTTGTAAATTTCAGTAAAGATTTCACATAAGGGCTAAGGTCGGTGTAATGCAAAAAGGCATCTTTTTCGAAGCCTACATCAATAAAAGCGGCATTCAACCCAGGAATAAGCTTTTTCACTTTTCCCAGATACAGATCACCTACAGCAAAGTTGGCATCCGTTTTTTCGTTGTGCAACTCTACTAATTTCTTATCTTCCATCAGGGCAATTTCAACCCCTTGTGGTGCGGCATTTATAATTAATTCCTTTGTCAATCAATACACTTTTTAAGAGAAACTACAAAATCACTAAGAAGCACATAACGTAATCTATGGTTCTTGCAAACCATAGATTACGTTATAATAAAAGTGCAGCAAATACGATATCATCGACTTTGCAATAAAGATTTATTTCTTCTTATGACGGTTTTTTCTTAAACGCTTTTTACGCTTGTGTGTTGCAATCTTATGACGTTTTCTTTTTTTACCGCAAGGCATGTGTAGTCTTTTAATTTGTTAATTAATAATTTTTATTCTGGTCTATATAAATTCTTCTATTTCAATTGCCGGATATGCGAATCAACTTCTTTGGTATATAAAGGGTTATTTGCTATCCTTTTACTGTACTCATACCATTTGATGGCATTTAACTTGTCCCCTTTTGCTTCGTAACCTTCTGCAAGCCATGTGATGGCTTCCATGTTAGCCGGTTGATTTTTTATGACTGTTTCCAGCCTTTGAATTCCTTTATCGTATTGAGTTGAAATAATACCTCCAATACCTAAAACCAACTGTGCCTGCATATTTGCCGAATCTTTTCGCACCACCTGAAGCAGTTGCTGAATGCCTTTCATAGTTTCCTGTGCATCTCCGGCCATTCCTTTGCCAAACACATAACAACTGGCTAACTCAACTTTTAATGAATCATTCACTGGATTCTCAGCGATCGCTTTTTCAAATAAAGAAATAGCCTGTTCTGCTTTCCATCCTTTTATAGACGGATCATCCTCTCTTTTCACCTCCGTCAAAATCTGACGGGCGGCAAAGGTGAGGTTTTTTTCAGTATTTACCAACAATGCTGCCTTTGAAATATAAAAAACGTAGAGTTCATGATTGTGAAGGCTATCTCTCCAGTAGTTGGCGAGCTGGTTAAATACACGGTCCTGCTGTGTTTTAACGTCCCCCCTGGACACACTATTTTCTAATCCATTAATATAATTAGATTGATGAACCGACAATTTCTGCCTTGCTAACTGAGCATATTGCTCGATATTAAATACCTTTTTGCCAGGCTGCGTATTGCCTGATTCGGGTGAATGGCTTTTTTTTGCCACTGTTGTGCCAAAAATAAACAGGAGAGAAAGTAATGTTACACCACCAATTGTAAGATAGAATTGTTGTCTTTTCACAAAAAAAATTAAGATTGCAAAAGTACAACAATTATTTGCTGCTATGCCTTATTAATAAAGCAGCAGAAAGTTTAGACCAGTGGCTTTTGGAATTGAACATTCTATTTACTAAAATGCAGGAGCAGCCGCCTCGTCAATTTTTTTATTTTTTACTTCCTGCACAAATTCTTTTGCTGGCTTAAATGCAGGAATGTTGTGCTCTGGTATTTCAACAGCAATATTTTTCTTTATATTTCGACCAATTTTTGCAGCCCTTTTTTTAATAATAAAACTGCCGAAGCCACGGATATAAATATTTTCTCCACCTATGAGCGATTTTTTTATTTCCTTAAACATGGTTTCTAATGTTACCATCACATCTACTTTTGGGATACCTGTTTTTTCAGAAATTTCGGATATGAGGTCTGCTTTTCTCATTGTAATGTATTTTTATGAGTTTTTTAAAATAGAAAATTAATACATTATTTTGTAAAATGCAATATTAATAGCTGATTATCAACTAGTAATTTTTAAAATAACCTAATAAGCCAAATTTTACTCAGATAAGAAATAATGTTACCATTTACATTTAGGTGATTTATAAAAAACCCGTTATGGGAATGATTTAAACAATAATGAAAAACCCCGAGAGTTATTTTGGCATTCAGCTTTTAAAGTGGAACAAGCTTTTCAACCAAAGAGAAATGCCCTGGAAAGGTGAAAAAGACCCGTATAAAATATGGTTGAGTGAAATTATTTTGCAACAAACAAGAGTTGATCAGGGCCTTGATTATTACAACCGTTTTGTTGCAAAGTTTCCTTCAATAGAACAATTAGCGGCAGCAGAAGAAATAACCGTTTTCAAACTTTGGGAGGGATTAGGGTATTATACCCGTTGTAAAAATCTGATTGCCACTGCCAAATATATTGCTATCGAATTGCAGGGTGCCTTTCCTACAACATATGATAGTATCCTGGCGCTTAAAGGCATAGGGCCCTATACAGCTGCGGCCATTGCTTCCTTTGCCTTCAACCTGCCCTATGCAGTAGTAGATGGTAATGTGTACCGGGTACTATCGAGGTTTTTCGGAATAGATACCCCCATCGACACGACTATCGGCAAGCAGCTATATAATACGTTAGCCAATGATTTACTGTATAAAAAAATGCCAGGAGTATATAACCAGGCTTTAATGGATTTTGGAGCAACTATTTGTAAACCTCAACTTCCCGCCTGCCATACATGCCCCATGCGGAAAAAATGTGATGCGTATAAGAATAACCTCGTGAGCACCTTACCCATAAAAGAAAAATCTATTACCAAAAAAATAAGGTGGCTTAATTACCTTGTTTTTGAACACAATGAATGCGTATATGTTCGAAAAAGAGGAGCTAAAGATATTTGGGAAAACCTTTATGAATTTAAACTGATTGAAAGTGTAGGAGCCTTACCTATTGAAAAGCTAAAGCAGTTAAAAGAAATTAAAGCAATTACAGGCAATCAAACATTTGAAATAAATCACATTTCCGCTATTTATAAACAGCAATTGACGCATCAAACAATATATGGGCAGTTTATAAGAGTAAAATTAACCCAAGTGCCTAACTTAACCGGATTTAAAAAAACCAGCAGAATTGATTTACTGCAGTTGCCTTTCCCGAAATTTATAAGCAATTATTTAAAAGATAAAAATGTATCTTTAAACTTGTTTTAAAGACTGTTGTAATTATCTAAAAGACATAAAAACTATGAGAGGAGTTAACAGGGTTACGCTGATAGGCAACTTAGGTAAAGACCCGGATATGCAATTTTTAGAAGGTAATATTGGTGTGGCAAAATTTTCACTGGCCACTACCGAAACCTTTAAAGACAGAAGTGGCAAATTGATTTCTCAAACTGAATGGCATACAGTAGTTCTTTGGAGAGGTCTTGCCGAACTGGCCCAAAAATACCTGCACAGAGGCAGCCTGGTCTATATAGAAGGAAGACTAAAAACACGTAGCTGGGAAGATAAGGAAGGCAATAAAAAGTTTGCAACAGAAATTGTAGGAGATAACCTTATAATGCTTGATAAACGGAGTGAAGCTGCGGGTGGTATTGGCCATCTTGATGGCGCAGACGATCTTGGTGAAGAAGGACCAAGGCCAGAAGAAGGTCCTGGACCGGAAAGATTACCCTTTTAAATTATTTTCGATGCATGGTTACACTATAAAAATAAAATGTAACTATAGAAAAATATTGTTCATTAAACCTACTTGTTTTGGATTATCATTCGGTTATTAATTTTTACCTGCAACTGCATTTTTCTTTGCTTTCAATTCCACCTGTAAATACACTACCTGCAGCCGCGGCTGCAGTTCTTATTTTTTTAGCTTTGGTATTGTTTACTCTATCGTTCTTAATGGCAGGCGCCGAGGTAGCTTTTTTTTCCCTTACTTACAAAGATATCAATATGCTTAAAACCAAGCAGCAGCCTACTTTTAAGCGAATAGTGCTGTTGCTTGAGCAGCCAAAAACATTGCTGGCATCTATGTTAATTGCCAACAGTTTTGTAAATATCGGAATCATCTTAATCTCTAATATTTTAATGGATAGTTGGCTGGAAATTCTCAAGCCTGACTTCGGATTCTGGGTAATATTTTTATTTAAGGTGCTTACAGTAAGTTTTTTATTGGTACTGTTTGGTGAGGTATTGCCAAAGGTTTGGGCCACCAATCATAAAATATGGTTTGCTTCTACTTCTTCGTTGGTGATTGAAATTTTTCACAGCATATTTTATAGTGTAGGTTTTAGCAGACGGCTGGTAAATCTCAGCAATGGCATTGAAGAAAAATTTTCTCCCCATAATTCTTCAATGCTGGACAATAGCCAACTCGATTATGCCATAGACTTGTTACCCGATCATGAAGCAACAATTGAAGAGAAACAAATTTTAAAAGGCATCCGCAAATTCAGTGAAACGCCTGTAAAGCAGGTTATGAGAACAAGACTTGATGTAAGCGGAATAGATCATAGCAGCAGCTTTGAAGATGTAATAAAAAAAGTAGAAGAACTGCATTACTCCAGGCTGCCTGTTTACAGGAAAAACCTGGATGAAGTAGTGGGCATGCTACATACAAAAGATTTACTGCCGCATGTAAATGCAAGTAAAGTTGATAATTACGACTGGCACAGTTTGGTAAGACCTCCCTTTTTTGTACATGAACAAAAGTTGATAGAAGACCTGTTACAGGAATTTAGAAACAGGCGAATTCATTTTGCATTGGTGGTAGATGAATTTGGCGGAACCTCTGGTATTGTTACGTTAGAGGATATTATGGAAGAAATTATTGGTGACATAAGGGACGAGTTTGATGATGAAGAAAGTGCCAATAAAAAGATTGATAATTCTACCTATATTTTTGAAGGAAAAACTATGATTAATGATGTATGTAAAGCGATGACGCTTCCCGGTGATACTTTTGAAATGGTGAGGGGCGATAGTGATTCACTCGCTGGTTTGGTATTGGAAATAGCAGGCGAATTTCCACAGGTAGATGAAGAAGTTGTGAGTGGCGATTTTACCTTTATCCCTTTAGCCATTCATAAAAACAGGATTGATAAAATTAAGGTGGTGATTAGCCAAACTGCTGACGAAGCATAAATTTTACCACACGGAAAACAGTGCTTAAAAATGCAAAGAAATATAACGACCAAAAAAGTGAACAACGGGCACAGCAAAAAATCATCCACCATTCCCAACGAAAAATTTTTGATTTTTACCCTTCCGTTAGTAATTGCTTGTGTACTAATTTTTGTCTCCTGCAACTCGCCCTATGTTTCTAAAAAACGGGGCTACTTCAATATTGAGTTACCTCAGCGGAAATACCAGTTGTTTAATGAACCTGGGTTTCCCTATAGTTTTGAATACCCGGTTTATGCAACCATCGTACAGGACACTACCTATTTTGATAACAACCCTGAAAATGCCTACTGGCGTAACATTGACTTTCCACAGTTTAACAGCAGGATATTTTTGAGCTACAAAGTAATTGGAGGAAAAGCACTTTATAAAATCAAGCAGGCCAATGCCGTTTACAAAGATTCAATGGGTATAAACCAATTTGACAAAATGGTTGCTGATGCTTTTACTCTAACCAATAAAAATGATGCTATTGCTACTTCCATTAAAGACAGTCTTATTAAAACCCCTAACGGAATAACTGGTGTATTTTTTAAAGTAGGCGGCAATGCAGCCACTGCCAAACAGTTTTTTTTAACGGACAGCGTACATAATTTTATAAGAGGAGCATTATATTTTGATGTAACGCCCAATGCAGATTCCCTTAAACCGGTTCAGGATTTTTTACAGGCTGATATGGATCATATCATCAATACATTTAAGTGGAAGAATAGTCAATAAAGAACAATCGAAACAAGTTCTAAAAAAGATCAACAAAAGAAATCGTTGCTATTTTTTAGTTGCATATTTATCGTTAAAGCCCTTTCCTTTCGGCTAACATTTCAATAGCCTGTGCCATTCGCCTGTTCCTTGTTTCATCTGTTTTGGCTCCGGTAATCCATTCAACATATTCTTTTTTGGGGCTGTAAGAAAACAAATTAAAAGCAGTTGCTGCTTTTTCATTGCCAGCCAGCGCATTTTTAAAATAATCAGGCACAATTATTTCTTTTTTTTCTTTTGATATTGGTTTAGCCGGCAACTTAATTCCTTCGTCATTCAGTTTCATTGCCTCTTTAATCCAGGCTGTTATTTTTTATCACCCGGCAAATCTTTTAGTGAAGTAATTCTGCCCAAATGCCCCATCGCTACTTCAGATTTGGCAATTGCTACAAGCGCCGGATCTTTCATTAAGGCCGCTTTCCAAAAACCAAATACGGCATGTTGCTTAAAGGCAGCCATGCTACACATCATCTCTCCTTTGTAATCAAAATGAGGAAACCCCCATTTAATTTTCTCTTCAGCCTGCGGGCAGGTTTTATGAACTAGTTCACGCAAATGCAGTAGAATAGGCTTTGCAAAATCGTTTGATTTAGCAATGTAATTATCGATGGGAAGAATTTTCTGTGCCATAGAATTTTTATTAACCGGGTTAGCGATATTTTATTGAAAGCTATAAATTATTACCCAAATTTACCTCACATTGCAGTAAACACACCTTCAACTTAAGAGGACAGATTATTTCACCATATAAGTTTTCTTCTCTACCCCAATACCTTTTAACGTAAGGCCTGTCCAGCCTTTTGGAAGAATTGATTTTATTTGGATAATTCCTTTGGGGGTAATATCCAATCCGCCAAAACCATTCAATACCGCCTGTAAAATGCCACCTGCGCCGGTGGCGAAATAGGGGTTGGTTCCACCCTTGGTTTCTGCAATTACATTAAAGGGCGGCAATAGATTGGGGATGTATGAATCTTTAAAAAAATGGGTGGCTTTTTCTCTGTCACCCACCCTTGCATACAACAATGCAAAAATGGCCTGTGTCATTGCCGGCGTACCTTCGTTGGGCACTCTTACTGAATAATAATCAAGATCGCTTTTTACTTGTTTAGGGTCGGTAATTTCTTTTAGCGGATAGGCTAATAAATTTACATCGGCCTGCTTAATGCCCTCGCCTTTGTAAGTGGCATGTTCTTTTGTAATACCATCAGCCATTTTTAATATGGGAATATTATTAGCCACATTCATCCAGTCTGCATCAGGTGCAATGCCCAATATTTTCGCCGTTTCTGTTGCATATTTTAAATTGGCTTTGGCAGCAGCATTGGTAAAGGCGTTGTTATCTACATTCTCGGCCCATTCATCGGCAGCTACCACATTTTTAATATCGTATTGGCCGGGGCCATTTCTTTCTACCCTGCTGGCCCAGAAATCTGCGGTGGCTTTTAGTATGGGCCAGCCTTTTTCCTTAAGCCAGGTTTTATCTTGCGTAACGCAATAATAGTTCCATGCAGCAAAGGCAACATCGGCAGTAATGTGGTGCTCAAACGGTCCGCTCAAAGCCCAAACCGGCGTTTCCTCCACACCTGTTTCTGCACTCTCCCACGGATACATAGCTCCCTTATACCCTTTACCAAATGCATTGCGTTTGGCTGCTTCCAGTCTTTCAAAACGGTACTCAACTATCCCATTGGCGAGTTCAGGATGTAACTGCAGCAGTGCCGGAAACATCCATAATTCTGTATCCCAAAATACATGGCCATTATAACCCAAGCCACTTAATCCCATAGGACTAGGACTGTTGCTAGCGCCCTCTCTCACAAAAGAATACAAGTGATACATCATACTGTGTACATCTTGTTGCGCTTGTGCATCACCCTCAATAACGATATCACTCTTCCACAAATCATCCCATGCTTTGTTGTGCATTTCTACCAGCCTGTCCCTGCCTTGTAATTTGGCGAAAAGGGTAAGGCGTTCTGCCTCATTCAACGGATCGTTGTGATGAGCAGATGTGATGGAAGAACCTACAATAGAATAGCGATACGATTCACCTGCTTTCAATGTTTTTGCAAACTTCATCAGGTGCATATTGTTGTCCCACATTTCATGAATTACCCTTGGTTCCTTACCATGTTCTTCACTAAATATAAATGCATTACTGGCGCACATAAGCAGTTTGCCTGTGGGACTTTTAGCGGTGGATGTAAGCAAGCTGATGGTAGTATGCGGCCTGTCAATTTCATTGTAATAATTTTGTACATCCTTTAATGCATCGGGTGCTTCCATTTGGCTGGCGCCGCCGAGGTTTATATCTTTTTTAGCAGAAACGGTAATATCCATTAAAACAGAATAAGGCAACTGGCGCAAAGCATAATAGGTGTATGTAACAGTGGCAATATCTTTGTAATTAAACGATGTGGTAAAGCTGGCATGCTGCATATCAAGCGACTGCTGCATATTGGTAGCATCAGCGTTAGATAACCTTCTGCCGTCAATTTCCATATACATGTTCAGCAGGTTAAAGCTCTTTAAAAAATTACTTACCCTGCCACGGCCGTACAAATCATAGGCGCCGGCCAATACCACGTCTTTTACTTTAAATGCTTCGGGGCTGCTTACAATTCCAATCTGGCCATTGGCAACAGTAATGCCGTAATAGTTGGAGGGATCAATTTTGGTGGCGGTTATTTTCCAGGGATCCTG
>JANYCA010000120.1 GCA_025360525.1 Chitinophagaceae bacterium
TTTAATCATGTACAGCAAGAACTGGTACTTTACTTTGATAAATAAGTTTTTTAGTATGTTGCGTTTTAAATAACCTGTCAAAAAAACTGTGGAATTTAGGAGCAATTATAATAAGATCGATATGTTGGTCTTGCACAAACAGTTCAACCGATTCCTGAAAATCATACAAACGCATAAAGTAAAATTCCGGTTTAAATTCTTTCAGCAGTTCGGCCATTTTATCTCGTTCGGCCTTAAACGCCGTTGTGAGTGCCAGGTAGTGGGAATCATCCACGTTTAAAATATGTAGATTGGGCTTAAAATCCTGCAAAATCCTTTTTACAGAAAGCAATGTCGGCGTTTCTTCCACTGATTTTAATTCGGATGTTATCATTGCATTTGAAAGACCAATATAGCGGGCGTTTTCAGGTACAATCAATACCGGGCATATATCTTTCTCTGTAAGTTTTAATGTTTTGCTACCTAGAAATCTTTGTTCGAGGGGCTTCTTACTATTTAGACCCATTACAATCATATAAGCCCTCCTAACATGTGCAAAAGCAGCCAGGCTATCAATAAAATTTGCCCCGGACTCTATTAAAATTTCAATATTTGATACGGATACCTGCAACTCTGTTTGTAAGCTTGTAAGTAAATTAACGGCATTGCCAGCGTCTTTTTCGTCGGAATAGAAATGATATAATATCAACCTTACATTATCCTTGCCCTGGTACATTCCTGCTGCATAATGCGCTGCATTAAAAGACGTAATGGAAAAATCCAAAGGAACAATTACTATACGCATGGGCTCATAAATTTCATACAAATTAAGCGAAAAAACCAACTTTCATTCATTTGATGACCCAAAATTTTTTTTAGCATCCCCGCCAATTTTGGATGCGTATGAAATAGTACCTCTTTCAAGTTGTATTCTTTTAAAAAAAAAACTATTTGCCCCGCTACAATTTCATTCGCCAATTAACACAATTATTTACCGTCTATGTAAACTAATGTATTGTGTTATGCAAAGTACCTACTTTTGTAATGTAATATTTTTAACAAAGTATAAAGCATAACCATGAAACATTTATTTATTCTGCTAACTGCAATGAGTTTTAGTATCATCAGCCTAGCACAATCTACTAGAAACGGGAAAATTATTGGTGCCATCAAAGACGGAGGCAACCAAAAAATTATCGATGCTGCTACCATTACATTATTAAATTCCAGGGATAGCAGCCTGGTTAAAACAGCTGTAACCGACAAGGAGGGCAGTTTTATATTTGAAAAAGTAAGAGACGGCAGTTATTTAGTTGCTGCCAATTCCATTGGACATAGCCTTGCGTACAGCGCACCGTTTTTGGTAGATGAAGTACACAATGACATTAATGTAGGTGTTTTGCAATTAGTTCCGGTAACAAAAAATTTAAATGAAGTGGTAGTAAATACTAAAAAGCCACTCATTGAGCGTAAAGCAGATAGAACGATCGTGAATGTAGACGCCGCCATTAGCAATGCTGGTACCACTGCATTGGAAGTATTGGAAAAAAGCCCTGGAGTTACAGTAGATAAGGACGGTAATATTAGCCTTAAAGGCAAACAAGGTGTTATGATAATGCTCGACGGGAAGCCTTCTTATTTAACTGGACAAGAACTTACCAATCTATTAAAGTCAATGCCATCAGCCAATTTGGACCAAATAGAAATTATGACCAATCCCTCCGCCAAATATGATGCGGCAGGTAATGCAGGCATTATAAATATCAAAACCAAAAAGAACAAACAGGTTGGTTTTAATGGCAATATCAATCTTGGTTACGGGCAAGGTATTTATGGCAAAACCAACAACAGTCTCAATCTTAACTATCGTACCGGCAAGTTTAATTTGTTTGCATTGATAAGTGCCAACTATCGCAAAGGCTTCCAGCATTTGGATATTACCCGCAGGTACAAAAACGCTGATCAAACCCTCAACGCTATATTTGAACAGGGGGCCGATTTAAATAGAATTAATCAAAATTATAATTCTAAAATTGGGGTGGATTTTTATGCCAGCAAAAAAACGACCGTTGGAGTTGTGGTTACAGGGTTTACTACGCCAGGATCGGAGAAGAATTATAATACCAGTTTTTTAAAGAATAATCATGATGTGGTTGACTCCATTGTTACAGCTGCCAGCACAGAAAAATCGGACTGGAAAAACGGGGCCGTCAATCTTAATTTCCGCCGCCAGATTGACTCTACGGGCAGGGAACTAACAGCGGATGTTGATTACATTACTTATAAAGCCAACAGGGATCAAAACTTTGTTAATACATCCTATTCCGGTAATTGGGATAAAAAATTTACAGATAACCTGGTAGGAGAGTTGCCTTCGCTCATTAATATTTATACGGCAAAAGTTGATTATACCCATCCATTAAAATCTGGTTTAAAAGTTGAAACAGGTGTTAAAACCAGTTTTGTAAAAACAGATAATAAGGCCGGTTATTACAATGTATTGGACAATGTAAAATTGCCTGACTATGAAAAAACAAATCAATTTGTTTATGAAGAAAACATCAATGCGGTTTACGTTAACCTAAGCAAGGAAATAAAAAAATGGAGTTTACAAACAGGCCTTCGTATGGAAAATACCAATATAGAAGGTAACCAGTTTGGCAATCCACAACGCACAGACAGTTCGTTTAAGCAAAATTATACCAGTCTTTTTCCAACGCTCTTTGTAAGCTATAATACCAATGAAAAAAACCAGTTCAGCTTTTCTTATGGACGCCGCATCAACCGGCCTGATTATGAAGATCTGAACCCATTTTTATTCTTCCTTGATAAGTATACCTATGGTGGAGGTAACCCATTTTTAAAGCCATCCTATGCCAATACATTGGAGGCATCGCATACCTATAATCAGTTTCTAACTACTACTGTCAACTACACCAATACCAAAAATTTGTTTGCAGATGTATTTGAACAAAAGGGCTATGCTACCGTAATAAAAAAAGGCAACTTTGGCCAGACAAATACTGCCAGCATATCTATGAGTGCACAAATACCCGTAAAAAAATGGTGGATGCTGATAGCTTATATTGAATACAATTACAGCCAGTACAAAGGTTTGTTGAACGGAGAAAATACCAATATAGCAGCCGGCAATTATTTAATAAATATCAATAACCAGATTACGCTTAAAAAGGGCTGGAGTGCTGAGCTGTCGGGATTTTACCGCACACCAGGCATTGAAGGGCAGATTAAAATAGGCGATATGGGCCAGGTGAATGTTGGTGTACAAAAACAAGTGTTAAAAAATAAAGGTTCGGTTAAGTTAAATGTCCGTGATTTGTTTTACACCATGCCGGTAAGTGGAAGTATTAATTTTCAAAGTACTGAGGCAACTTTTGCACAACGAAACGATTCAAGAGTAGCAACATTGAGTTTTGTTTATCGCTTTGGTAAACCAATAAAAGGGGCACAAAAAAGACAAACTGGTGGTGCAGGCACAGAACAAAACAGGGTGAAAAACGGTAGCAATTAATTGTAGCCACATAGAATCATTCAGAAAAAATGCAGCTTTAAACAGGCTGCATTTTTGTTTGATTTCAGCAATAAAAATCCACCTATTTCGTAAAGCCTCCAACAAAAAAGTTTCCGAAAAAAAATAATTACAAGTAAATCAACCTATTTTACAGCTTCAAGCAACCCCATTCGTTATGAAAAAAATCATCATTGTATCCACCAGCTTTTTTTTGCTATTATCCTCGTGTAAAAAGGAAAATAGCACCAGCACCCCAGCCACTTGTAATAAAACAATGGCAGATGTAGCTGGTACTTATTCTCTTGTAAAAATAGAGGCTGGTCTTGCTGACCCATTGAGTGACATAACAACTTCAGAACTTAACCCTTGCCAATTGGACGATAAATTAGTGCTTAATGCTAGTGGCACTGCTAATTATCAGGACCTTGGCATAGTATGCACACCTAGTGGTTCTACAAACGGTACCTGGTCAATTTCGGTTGACGGTAAGATGACGATAAATGCTGGTACTACAGTTGTAGCCAACGCAGAAATTGTTTCATTCGATTGCGCTACTTTGGTAATGTTGACCAACAAAGTAATAAGCGGTGTTTCCGTAAAGTTCAGGCTCACAATCAAAAAATAATTTTTTCTTCTAAGTAATTGCTAAGTTAATTTTGTAACAAATTATTTCAACATGCCATCATTCGATTTTAGTAGCAAAGTAGATTTGCAAACCTTAGACAATGCCATTAACACAGTTACAAAAGAAATTACCAATCGTTTCGATTTTAAGGGAAGTCATGTGGTGATTGACTTAAATAAAAAGGATTTTAAAGTAAACCTGGAAGCTGATAGTGAGATGAAGATCAGCCAGATTATAGACGTAATGATCAGCCGAAGTATGAAACAAGGTCTTGCTGCTGAAATTTATGATCTTAGCAAAGAACCCCACCAAAGTGGAAAAACCACCAAACAGGAAGTGCCGGTAAGAAATGGCATTAAGCAGGAAGATGCAAAAAAAATTGTGAAACTGATAAAAGATAGCGGGCTAAAAGTGCAGGCTGCCATCATGGATGATATCATCCGTATTACAGCTAAAAAAATTGATGACTTACAAGATGTGATACAAGCCTCTAAAGGCTGGG
>JANYCA010000156.1 GCA_025360525.1 Chitinophagaceae bacterium
CTGTAGTTTACAGATTTCCAGTTTTTGCCTGTTTTCATATAACACATTAATTTTCTCAGCTAAGTCTTTAGGATCATCATGTTTATATATAAATCCAATACCCGGGTTTTGATCCATAAATTCTTTTTGACCAAGCATATCTGATGCAATAATACAATTACCTGCCAGCAGGTATGCAAAGATTTTATTGCTTAGGCAAATTTCTTTATTGAAACAATTAGGTTCTTCGCCTGCAAGGCCAATGTCATGTTCTGCTGCTATGGCAAAAATGTCTTGGGATGGTATGGGATCTCTGAAAACAATTTTATGAGGAAACTTTGATAAGGCAAGCAGTGCAGCTTCGTAATCAGCAGATCGCCTGTTGCCCATAATAGTAAGGCTAATATCAGCCTGCGGCAATTCATTGAGCGCTTTTATAAAAATTTCAAGCCCCCTGTACTGCCCAACATTTTGCGAAAACCAGAATAACCTAAGAGTACCGTGACTATTTGAAACGAGTGGCTGAAGGTATTTTTTTGAAAAGACATTATTAACAACCACGATTTTTTGTTGAGGAAATAATTTTTTGTATTCTCCTGCTATCAGTGGGCTGGCAGTGGTAATAGCTGTCGCTATCGGTAAATATTTCTCTTCAAGCCGCATAATAGTTTTAACCTGAGCAGGATAATATGATTGTTCTCCCCTGTGAAAATCTTCAGCGTCAAATATCATTTTAGCCTTCCATTGCGCAGCCGCTTTTGCAGCCGCTGGCAATGCCCCCAAATAATGGGCTATGTACAAATCTGCCGGATATTTTATGGCTTTTCTCCACAAAACAAGCGTCATCCTCGAAATGGACATTTGTTCAAAAAATAAACTAAGACCTGCAAAATTTTTAAATAACCGGTATAAGACACGATAGATAAAATAACGGATGGGTTTATTGTGTGGGTTACCTCCTAATTCAATAAAATCCTGTCTTGCCAGGATGCCTCTTTTAAACTTTTCTTCATCTATGCGGTGAGACCATTCAGCATTATAGGCGTATAAAACCTTTGTATTGTAACCCATACTTTTTAGTGTTTCATATTCCTTCATTATACGGGGATTGGCCGTTGGCTGATGTGTACTAATGAGCACAATCTTTTTTCTTGCGCTGCTAATGATGTTAAGGTATTCCCTTGCCACTACATCAATGTCAAATCTTTTCTTTGCATGCTGCCTGCAGGTGCTTCTTGAAATTGATCCTACTTTCTTTACGGCAGCAATCATTTCTTCCTTTGTGTTTACCTTAAAGCCCGTTATACCTTCATCAATCACTTCGTTTACTGAGCCTGCATTAAAGCCAATGACTGGTGTGCCGCAAGCCATGGCTTCAACCATCACGATACCAAAGGGTTCGTCCCATTCTATAGGAAATAATAAAGCTTTCGCCTTTCCCAACCATTCATTTTTTTGGGCATCATTTACGGTACCGATATATTTTATTTGCTGTCCGTCAATTTGGGGGAAAATTTCTTTTTCGTAATACTCTTTTTCTTCGGGAAGGGTTGAAATGTTGCCCGCAATTACCAGTTGATTTCCTGTTGCCCTTGCCACTTCTATTGCAATGTGGCAACCCTTTATTTTTTCAATGCGTCCCAGGAAAAAGAGCGGAGCATCTGCAGCAGTTTGAGTTTGTAAACTGTACTTTACAAACTCACAGGCATTATATACAACAGCCCAGTTGCATGGTGCATTGGCCCTGTTTACCAGGTTTTGGCTACAGCCTGTAAAAAACATATTTTTACCAGGCAATGCATCGATCCATCTAATATTTCTGCGGGTAATCTCCCGCTGATAACTCATTATTTTTTTTACCGGGTGGTTTAGTATGGGTAATAAATAAATTAATCTTCCAAAATTATGAACAAAGTCAAACCTGTTTTTATGCTTATTTAAAAATTTCCATACTGTGGGAACTGCTTTTCTGGCATCCCATCTATGGGGAGGAAAACCCTCTTTGCCAAAACCATGTACAATGCAGCCTTCTACCACTGATCCATTGGTAATTAACAACTCTACTTCATGCCCCAGCCGAAGATATTCTTTGGCCAGCATTTCTATTATCCGTTCAATACCCCCATACCCTTTAACGGGAATAATAATGCCTGGATCCATTATAATTAAAATCTTCATTTGTTTATGAATTTTTTAATTTATATCTCATGATGCGTTTTTTCTAAGACTTCTTTATATACCTGTGCAGTCATTCTTGCTACCTCAGCCATTTCGACTGGTAGCTTAATATTAGCTGCCATTCTTTTTAAGTCATTCGGATTATCTAAAACCTTTTCCAGAACTGTTCTAAGTGATGATACATTACCGGTTTTAAAGAGTAATCCGTTTACACTATCCTGAAGCTGTTCGCTCACACTCCAAATAGATGAACCTATCACTGGGACAGCAGCTGCAAAGGCTTCCAGCATGGCCAGCCCCATTGTTTCCTGAATAATAGATGGGAATATTAATGCATCATACCCTGCTATGGTTTCAATCATTTTATCGTGAACCATTACACCTTTCCAATGAATGGATGGGTATTTTTCTGTAAGTTTTAAACAGGAACGATAATATTTTTCATCAAATACAGCCCCGTAAATATCTAGTTCCCAATTGCTTTGTTTTATTTGTAAAACGGCAGCTAACAATATATGTAATCCCTTTACCTGCGAAATTCTACCTGCGTACACAAAACGTATTTTGCTATCTATTTCTGTATTGTTCTTTTTTACAGTTGTGGCTGCGCTGGTTTTAGGAATTGCAGCAGGCAAAACAATTATTTTATTTTCATCCATGCCATTAGCCATCAATAAAGTCTTATACCAATTACTTAACACAAACATTTTTTCACTGTATGAATTCACAGTTCTTAGTCTTTCAAAATGATTACGAACATGTAATGGATAATTAAATAGTTTGCCTGGCCCATTCATAGAAATCTCTTGCTTGAAAGACTGTCCTAAAAAGCTCACTATTTCTGGCAATACGAAAGGCAAACCTTTTTCTTGCAGCATGCATACGGAACATTTATATTCATTGATAATTCCATTACAATCATATTTTCCTTTGAAAAGAAAGCTATTTCGCATGCAAATATTCCCCGCAAGATGAAAGCTGGTAAAAACAGGAAAGCCCATTTCTTTTGCTGCCATAACATGAAAAATAGTTATGCCGTTGCTACCTGCAGTTTCATGAAAATGTACAGCGTCAGGTTTTTCGCTAAGCAGTAATTTTTTAAAATTAATAATTCCATCCGGTGCCCTAACACCAGCCTGTAATTCAGGTGATGGAGAAGATGTTTCCAAATATTCAGCTACAGTAATTCCATTGTACCTGTAGGCTTTTGGAACCTCATTAAAAGAAGGTTTTACAATTTTTGATTCAATACTTAATAATCTAAGTTCCCTGCACAGGGCTTCCACGTAAATTTCAGTTCCTCCAACTTTATCAGGAAAATAATTTCTGAGACAATGTAAAATTTTCAAAAAATATACAGCGATTTTATTCTTATCATTTAAGAAATTATTTAAAAGAAACTAACCCTTTAAAAAAATTTGCCCAGCCAAGTTTACTTTTCACAATCATTTTATAGCTCTCGATAAAGTCTAATTTTTTGAACATGTTAAACACTACTCTCCTGGCCTGTAGCCTTATAGTTTTTTTTAACGCTTCTGATTTATCTATTTTGTTTAAAGGGCATAATTTACTCATCAATGCTTCCTGCTGTATTTTATATAACCAAATTTTATAAGTTTGGGCATGCCCCGTTTCAAAGGTTTGCTGTTGCTCATGAACCCGGTAAAAAATCAAATTATTTTGCATTTTTACAATAGGATACCTTGCTGTACATTTTAAATTATACTCAAAATCCCCCACATAATTTTTACCGGAAAATCCCCCCAATTTAAAAAATATTTTAGCATCATAAATACAGCCGGAAGGGCCTACCATTAACCACCGGTTATTAATAAAATATTCTCGGTAACACTTTTCAGGGGTATATATTACAGGGACATTTACAGAGTCATCGTAAACCCACATCATTGCCATTGCCGCTCCTTCAAATGACTCAATAGCCCTAACCATTTCCATTAAGCCGTGACTTAGCAGTAAATCATCCGAATCAAGGTATTTAATATATTTTCCCTTGGCATAACCAGCCGCTTT
The DNA here is from genome assembly GCA_025360525.1 of Chitinophagaceae bacterium. Taxonomy (GTDB): domain Bacteria; phylum Bacteroidota; class Bacteroidia; order Chitinophagales; family Chitinophagaceae; genus Ferruginibacter. The sequence continues at coordinate 4,189 of JANYCA010000156.1, forward strand.
ATTACGGTTGGGATAATCACCCAAATTTTTTTCATTTATGTATACTTTTACTCTATCGTCTGTTGCTTCATACTTCCGGGCTATTGCCACTGTATTATCCACGGAGCAGTCGTCAACAATTATTAATTCAAAATTGGTAAAGGTTGAAGCTAAAATACTTTCTATTGCTTCTGCAATATAATTTTCACGGTTATAAGCTGTCACTAAAACACTAACAATTGGAGTAGTCATCAAATATTCAAAAATGGTGAAAGAAATTCTGAAATAAATTATATCAAACCCAACATCAATTAGCGCTTTTTTACAAACAATACGTTACCCATGTCCCACCCTTTGGGTATTGCTTCCAACTCAACTTCAAATCCCTTACTTTCCAGGAATTCTCTATATTGATTGTACACTTCAACATCCTTAAATGTTTCTTTTGTACTTACCTCTGTATGAATTACAGATACAGAGTCTAAAATAATTTTGCTTGCGCTTAGCATTTTCAATTCAAAACCCTGTATGTCTAGCCATAGCATATCAACTTTCTTTATATTATTTTCTGCTGCCCAGTCATCTATTGTATTGGTTTTTACCGTTAACTTTTCCCGAAAAAAGGTATCAGGATGATCCTGCAAATGTTGTATCGGCTCTAATAAAGAGCTAGATGCATTTGATGCACCTTCACTAATATATAAATCCATATATCCCGATTTATCAGCCAGGGCCAATTGATAGCAACTGATAGCGTTATAAGGTTTTGAATTAATTAAAAGCATCTTAAATAAGCCGGGCACAGGTTCAAAAGAATGAATTGTGGCCTTCCTAAATAGCCTGGCCAATTGAACAGAATCAGAACCGTTATGTGCTCCACAATCCACTATAACCGGATTATCAGGTAAAAATTTCTTTAGATAAGCCTTGGAAATATTTTCATTTTTCACTGGAGGGATGGCAAACTGATTAAATAACCAACTTTTTAGGTGGTAAGCTATTTTATTACGTGTGGTAATCATATTACATGTGGATCATTGATTTTAAAATCTGGTAGTGAGCAAGTGTAGGCGCTAAATTTTTATACAAAAAGTTTACCTGACCCCAAACAACTTCGATGTAAATGTGCTTTGCTTTAAACGACTGATATAAAAAGATCCAAGGGATTTGCACCACTGAACCCAAATTCTTATCGCATGAGGAAAACGCCTCCATGTTTTGGCAACTGGTTCGTAACCAGAAGACAAACTAGCCACCACTTTAATGAAAAAGCCAAGCAGCTTTTGCTTGTCTATTTCCCCGGGGATTATATTATCCTTAAAAACTGGCTGCATAAGCATTTCAACAGCCAAATCTTCATTATTGTCAATAGCAAAAATTTGGTTGATAAAATCGCTTCCGGATGCGAAATCATGCCTGTTTAAAAACGAAGCTTTGTTGAAATCTTTTTCAACCAGACTGTTTCCCCAGTAAATTGGAATTGAATCAGCTAAAAAAGGCTCAACTATCTTCTCTGTTGTATATCCAGGATAACTTTTATTTTCATACGCTATAACAAAACGGTAGTCCTTAATAAAATCCATCTTGTCCTTTACCGGCCCTCCCACATTGTTCAAAACATTTCCTCCCGAGTCAACGGGTTTATGATTTGAAAGCTCATGAAAAAAATTAATTCTTTCCCTGGGCGCACCATTTGATACCACAAGGCAACAAAATTTCGTTTTGCTTTTCCATATTATCAATGCTTCTTCTCTCGTTTTTTGCTTTTGCAATTGCTCAATTGATCCGGCCTGATCAATATATATCCCGTAGAGAGGAAACCTGAAATGTCTTTTGTCATTGCTGTAGTCAAAAGTAAGAGCAAAGTCACAACCTGTAAAATCGGCGCTAAGCCGTTCGGCACTGTAAAAAACCCTTAAGCAACTATACTTTAAATACTCTTTACCAAAACATGAGTATATGATAAAGTCAGGCTCATCAGATAATTCAATTAGGTAGAATGTGCTGAGCAACTTAAAGAAATAGTTGTCGTCAGGAGCAAAGCCATACCAAAAATCTACAAACTTTATTTTTATTCGTTGCATTATCCTAACAAGTGACTCATAAAACGTTTAGAGTTTACTTTAAAAGCTTTCTGTATACAGATGTCAACATGTTTGGCATCCAATTTCTATCAAGCCTGCTTCCGTAAATTTTAATCTTAGGTTTAGACTTATGATTTTTTGCTCCTATTGCTATAAACAATTCTTCAATTCTTCGGGTATTCTTTACCGGATCAAACAACCGGTTTGCCCTTTCTACTGAATTACGTGAAAGTGTTTGCAACAAGAGCCTTTCTTTATTGAGCATTCCTATGCAATCAGCATAATCTTTGGAAGCACCGGCTGAAAAATAATAACCTGTTACTCCTGGTGCTACTAATTCATCCACAGCACCAGCCCAGTTTGTTACGAGCGGCACCAAGCCTGCCTTCATGGCTTCCACTAATGAAACAGGAAAACCCTCTGCTAAGGAAGGTAATAGAAAAATATCATGCTTTTGCAGAATAGTTAGCATTTCTTCATTGGTTTTTAACCCGGCGAAATTTACATTGGCAACCATGGCAGCAGGCCACTGTTTAAAAAACTCATCATTTGTTAGGCCGCCTCCAGCAATGGTAAAAAAGAAATCATCCTTGCTATAAGAAAGCAACCGGGCAATTTCAACTACCACTTTAAACTGCTTACGGTCTTCGTTCAAGTCTCTTACATAATAAATCAGCCTCAACTGTTTATTATTTTTTTTGATAGCTGAAACAGCAGGTACAGAAAACCTAAGGTTGTAAATTTTATCTGCGTATTGCGGGATAACGCTTTTTAAATTTTCAGAGATTGTTGGGCTTATGCTTAAAAATGCATCTATACCGTCTTTGTGTTTTAACGATAAACCGTAATAGTATTCAAAATCACCATGCAATACCTGTATCACCGGGTTTTGTAAACCAAGGTTACTAACCATACCAAGTTCAATCCAGTCGTGAGCCACAATCACCACATCGGGACCTGGCAATAATTTTAATAATTGCCTGCAGGTGTAATAAAAATTCCAGTTGGCTGAGTAAAAGAAAACCTGTTCTGTAACTGCGCCAGTAAGCTGATAAGGTTTAAAATGAGGAGCAACTGATTTATTTACGGTATAAATAACATGATTTTCAATGTCTGCATTTACTGAATATTTTAAAAGGTTGCATACAACTGAAAGTACGCCTCCTCCACCACTTCCAAGAAAATGGAAAACCCTGGTTTTTGCCACTTAATTTAATATCTTATTATAAAAATCGAAAAATAGCCCGGAGGTTAGTCCGGAATAGTGCCTACTCATAACCTGTTCCCGGGCAGCAACCGAAAGCTTTAACCTAAGATCATTGTCAGATATCAGCCTCTTTAGCGACAAATAAATTTCGTTTTCTCTCTCGGGATCAACCAGTAATCCCGTTTGCTCATGCTGCAGTAAGTCGGCCATTCCTCCGGCCTTGCTACCTATCACAGCTTTACCAGCAGCCATTGCTTCTACACATGTGTAAGAAAAACTTTCGAACAGGCTTGGTAACAATACTATTTCAGCTTCAGCTATTGCTTCAGGAATTAATTCATAGCTCAATCCATCTATAAACTCAACCCTGTGCAATACAGGCTGTAATTCCGTACAAATCCATTCCTTCATTGTAATGCCATGAAAAGGGCCATTTCCGTCATCTCCAATCAGCCTGAATTGCCACTCAGGATATTGCTTCATTATTCTCTTCATTGCTTTGGTTGCATTAACCAAACCTTTCAAAATATTGAGTCTGCCAAAAAAAACTATACGTTTAAATTGTGTTGATTTAATTACGGGAATATTAAGCAATGCTGAAGCCGGATCAAAAATATTGGGGATAATTTTTATTTTCGACGATGGCAGTTCCCAATACTTCACCACCCAATTTTTCATAGCTTGTGAAGGAGCTGTAATGTGATCAGCTAGCAAAGTAAATTGGTAATCTGTATCATTTTCTTTTTTGTACTGTCTCCAATAACCCAAATCCAATTTTAATCTTCGAAGAGATCCCAAAACATAACGAAGTTTAGCCGATAAAGGAATGTATCTTTTTTTTAAACTTTCTACAAGGTAATTGGGGGCATGAAGCCTAACAATCAAGGGGAGATCTGTATATTTTTTTTTGATATCCCAGGCACTGCTACCTATTTCAGGGCTTTCCATCATATTAAAAAGACATAGATTATGCTGAAATTCAAAACTACTCACAACTTTATTTTTGAAATCGGCCCCATCAGAACACTTTATTAAATGAAGCTGATAACTATCAATACTTTCAGAAATGGTCCTGTATGGGCTACCAGCAAAAATATGTATGTCAAAACCATTTTGTGCTAATGCAGTAGCAATTTGTTTTACATAAGTACCAATACCCCCTTTTCCGGTATCGGGTGGGTATTCGTAGGTTATAAAAGCAATGCGCATGTAAAATCAGAATTTTTTTTATTTACTACCTACAACCAAAAGTTGTAATCGCCTGTTAATTTCCTGCACATACGAGGCACAGGACTCTTGTTTATAAAACAACGGAAATAAAAAATATTTACTATGTAATAAGGCGTATTTTACAATCGATAAAAAAGTAAACAAATTATTTTTACTGGTTACTCCCCCATAATTTATTTGCAACAATGCATTGGCCCTGCCAAATGCCTTTCTTAATTGCAGGTAATATTTCCATTTAAGTCGGTTGCTGGCTAAAAAATGTTTAAAAGTTAAACTCTCATCCAGGTAAATTTTATACCCGGCTTTTCTTATACGCATACAAATTTCTGTATCACCTCCGGAAGAAAGACTTTTTTCCTTTCTATCACAAAGAATTAGAGGTACATCCCGAATGACGGAATTAAAAACATCTTTTCGCAAAGCCATCCCCGCCCCATAAATACTTTGTACGTAACCCGTTTTCCTGCCTTCACTACCCACTGCGTATCCAAACCCATCAACTGTTTTAAACCACTGTGGCAATTCTATATCAGACACGGCTTCTCCTACCCCACCAATTAAAGCCACTTCCGGTATTTGCTCAAACAAGGAAAAAACCTTTGCCACGTAATCTTCACTAAGCCAGTTATCATCATCGCATAAAACAACGTAAGGATAAGCTGCATTTATTATTCCAGCTTCACGGGCAAAACTTAGCCCTGGTATGCTGGCTGATATTACACGCTGCGGAAATGGAGCATCGTGTTGCTCCCATTTTATTTTAGCGGCATTGATGCTGTTATCGGTACAATTATTATCTACTATCAGCAATTCATACCCTACACCAGCCAATTTTTGTTGCTTAGCCAAATAAGCTAATGTAGGTATCAGTTTATCCCCGCTGTTATAACAGCATACTATGATGGATATCCCTTTCATAACTAATTCTCAATAGCTACCCATTCCGGCGGATAATGATATTCGTAGAGTAATGCTTTTTCCCTAAAGGGATTCAACGGTCTTACGACGATTTTGCCGGGATTATTATTTAACCATGCTCCCCACCAGGAAAAAGAGCTGTTGGCAATTACCTGGTGTTTACACTTACTCATCAGGTGCAACTGTAGCCAATCTGCATCCCAGTTTTTTTCTTCGCAAAAAAGGTTGTTCTGTTTGGTAAATTCCTGCCTGCACCATTCCATATCGTCAGAAAAAAAAACAAACAAAGGATTTTGAATCCTGCTTTGTAAATATTTAATAGCAGCATGATAGTAAGCAGCACCTAAAAAACCATAACGATGTTCATTTAAATAATCAGTACGGCGAACATGTATGGCAACTGTCTCGACTTGTGCTACCCATGCCGGGTATGCAGGAATTTTTAATGGCAATAGTTCATCCAGTAAAAGGGAACGAATATCGTTGAAATAATCAGCCGATTGCCAGTACCCCTTTAGTGTGGTAAACACACCCGAACTGGTTTTTATATTCTGGAGCACAAATCCATTTTCCTCAATATGGTTGTGCAGCTTAACCGCAGCTGCCAACCTGTTTAACTTTGTATGCTTCTTAAAAATATTTTTTCCGTGCCTGCTTTTAACAAGATTACCCTTTACATTTAGCTGCATCAAACAAAATGTTCTGCCTTGCGATTCATTTAAATAATCGTCTGCATCAAAAAAAAGGAATGGAATGCGGTTTTTTAGGCAGATACTCCTAGCAGTGGCGTATTGAAAAAGCTGGTTACCTAACCCACCAGTAAACTTTATTTTTAAAGCAAGTTTCATAGCATTTCTCAGGCTAATAGTCTTCTTAAAAATTTAATAAAATACCGTCCCATAAAAGCACGGCCGTTAGCCAAAACAAAGTAAATATGAATCAATGCTGGTATATTGCCATTATACCCACATGCTCTTACTTCCCGTTTGTTTGTAACACCATACTTTTCACAAATACAAATGGCTTTTATCAAGCAGGCAATTAAAGGTCTGCCGCCATACCGCTTTTTGCGATTAAATATGGTTTGTAGCGTATAGAAATATTCAAAAACTTCTACCGTTTTATTATTTGCACATTCATCAGTTACTCTTCCTTCGGCACCAAAGGTTACTACAAGCAGATCCGGACAAAAAGCGGTTCGAGGATTTTTGTTTAACTGCCTCAGGTAAAACTCCATGTCCACCAACCATTTTAAATGGCGGTCAAAAAACAAATTGGTATTCTTTCTAAATATAACAGCACTTGGTGCCCCAATAACTATGTGTGTAAACAGATTTAAAGAATTGGCCTGAATATTTTCAACATCCTTTGTTGAGATACGATGCACCCAATCATTTCCCTCTGTAGATTTTACTTGTGTTGCCGAAAAAGCCAAATCAACATCCGGATGTTGATCCAGTAATTGCACATATTTTGCAAGGCTGTCTTTACTATTCAGCCAGTCGTCATGGTGCAAAATCTTGATGTATTCGCCGGCGGAACGACGAATGGCTTCATTCCAGTTTTCTGGTGAGCCAAGTACACTTTCGTTTTTGTAATATTTTATTCTGTCGGGCAAATTGTAGTCTAATACCAAATCTTTCACAATATTTCCTGGAGAATCATCTGTAATTACAATTTCATAGTCATTATAAGTTTGTGTAAGAACAGAGTCAATTGTTTTCTTTAAATAAAAAATCTGGCTGTAAGCAGGTATGCAAATAGACACTTTAGGCATTACTTAAGCTTCTTATTTTTGACTTTATTTTAAGCTTAATTTTTTGTTTTGTTTCATTTAAAAAAATCTTTAATAAAAATAACTTATTTCTAGCGGCTGTAATTTTTATACGACGAACAAAAATCTTATTTAGAAAATGTAATACATTATTCATTTCAACTAAATGATCATTAGCACCATCTGCAATTTTACTTTGCATTATCATATCGATAGCTATGTCATCATTTTCATCTATTTCTAATAAGTGAGAAATGAGAGATTCATAATTTTGATAACCATTAACACTTATAAAAGATTTAGCATTAAAATCTCTGTCTATCAATGCGTTTCCCCAATAGATTGGTATTGAATGAACAACCAACGGTTCTAATATTTTCTCGGTGGTATAACCAGCATAATTGCTATTTTCAAATGCAAAAACAAACTTATAGTCTTTAATGAAATTTATTTTTTCTTTCACACAATAACCAATGTTATTTAAAATTTTGCCTCCGGAATCGACGTTTTTTATTTTTGATAATACCTTAAAAAAATTAATCCTTTCTTCTGAATTAGGATTAGAAACCAGCATGCAGCAAAACTTTGTCTTTGTTTTCCAAATTGCTGTAGCCTCCTCTCTTAATATTTCTTTAACTAAAGCAGGGTAATATTTATGACGCTGAATATAAAGATGGTAAAGAGGGAGTCGAAAATGATTATTTCTTTTTAAGAAATCAAAACTTAATGCGTAATCACATTGTAAAAAATCAGGGCGCTGATTTTCGCTCGTGTAAAAAATTCGGATACAATCATATTTTAAGAACTCATTTCCGTAGCATGAATAGAATAAATAGTCAGGATTATCGGAAATTTCAACTAAATAGTGCTTTGATAGTAAATCAAAAAAAAAATTATCTGTCTTATCAAAATTTTCCCAGAAATCAGTAAAATTAATCTTAAGAGTAATTTCCATTTTTAATTTAAACGAAATATAATTTTAATAAAAAATACCTAAAAGTATAAGAGGCATTTTATTATAGTTTTTACTTTTTATTTGATAACCAAAGAAATAGTCTTCGCCTTACTCTAAAACCAATATTATACTTACTTTTTTTTAAGTAAATATCATCATCGCCCAGCCGATAAACTTTTAAAAAGCCGCTTCCATTCATTAGCTTTTCAATTTTTTCCTCATTATAATTATTTTCTATAGATAGACAAGTAACATTAATTTTATTAAAGTCAATGCTACTTACAATATTAAGCTCATTACCTTCGGTATCAATGGTCATGTAATCAATCGGAATATTATCAAGCAGATCAATATTTTGTAATGGTATTCCTTTTACTTCAATCTCAGTCTTTGTGCCACCATGTTCAGCTATATAATTATCGATTCTTTTGATATGTTCCGGATGGTATTTATCTACGATGCCACTTAACATTTGTGCATATCCATCAACGACCTGAAAGTTGACTAATTGCTCACATTCTGTAACACACACATTTAGACTCATACACTTTCTATTTGCTTTCAACTGTGTAAAAACCTTAGGATTTGGTTCTATACACAATCCTTTAAAACCCCTATAAGTTTCAAAGAAAAAAGAATTGCTAAGACTTACTCCGTCATGCGCACCAATGTCTACAAAAAACCCCCCTATCATTTTGTTAAAAACAACTTTATCAACAAATTCATCCTGTCGATATTGAGAAAAATATTTATTTGTTGTCATTGCTTAATTTCAATTGAATCAGTTTTTAAAAGTTTATTTATACTATCTTTTATTACTGTTTTCACTTTTGCTGAAAAACATTTTTGGGTCGTGGCGAATTAATAATGAAAGCCTCTAGACATTTTTATTTGCCACACCTATAATAAATTCCTTTTTTTTAAGATTGTGTTCAATAATGTGTGTATCATAGTTCTGATAATTGAAAGACTCGACTGATAAACCAGCTTGCAACAACCATGTTGAAATTTTTTGTTCTTCTATAAAATATGTTTGGTGAAAGCCAGCTTTTGTGGCCGCTTCGCTATCTTCCTGCATATAGGGAGTGGAGAAAATTAGCTTTCCCCCCGGTTTTAAAGCTCTACTAAAAATTAATAAAAGTCTTTTAATGTCTAGCTCTTTAAAATGCTCCAAAGTTTCAAATGAAACGATTGTATCAAAGTATTCCTCATAGCTTAGATTTAAAAGATCGGCTTCAATAAAATGAACATTCTCAATATGCTTATATCTCTCTTTAATTTTATTTATAACATGCGAATTAATGTCTGCACCAGTTACTTCTTTTGCTTTTTCAGCTAATAGCACTGATCCATATCCGGTTCCACAAGCAAAATCGCCACAAACCTCATCATTTAATAATATGCCTGTTGCAAACTCATATCGCTTCCAATGATTCTTTTGATAAACATCCATGGCATCAAAAGCTATTCCTTTATTCAATTGAATATCTACTCTTTCGCCGTTACCACCCAAAGGGTTTAATACATTAAAATCATATTCCACAGCTTCAGTAGTATATAAAAATATTTTCTTGATTTTTCGATAGCCTTTTTTAAAAAACAACAACATAGTCACTTCGATTAAAATAGTTTATTCGTAATGTTTTTTATACTGTACTTATTAAATAAAACCTGCAGGTACTTTAGTTTTTAAAGAGATTTCAATCTTTTCTATACCAGCATAATGATTTGCCCTTGCAACTATTAGTCCATCCAATGAATAAGTATCCTGTTCATCAGCACTACAAAGAATTACAAAATCATTGGCAAGTAAAAAATCAAGGCACTGATAATGTGCTTTATTTCCATGAGTTGAAATAAAAGCGTATCCTATTTTGCGGTCAGTTATTGTTTTTGCAGCACCCTGCAGCATATCATATTCATAACCCTGGATATCAGAATGCAAAATATTGATGAAAGAGATATTATTTTCTGCAACATAATCATCTATACAAATAACGGGTATACCTTCAAACACACTAGCGGCTTTCCCAATATATGCTTGCGTGAATTTTCCTTTTACATCGTTAAGTTTGAAATTATTAATGCCGTACAGCATATTGAAAAGATTAGGTTCAACAAGAAAATTTTTTGCCCCGGTTACTTTTTTATTGAACCAAATAGAGTAAAACGACCAATAAGCTCCCAATTCAAGCATTGATGCTCCAGCGGGCATAGTACTTAATACTTTTTCAAAAGCATACTCCTCCTGTGGCTCATGTACTCCTTTATTTTTTACAAGCATCTGTACAATTCCTTCTCCGTAATACCCTCCAAGGGTAGAAAGGATTCCATTATGCATTACTTGTTTGCCTTTGTACACCTTACCAGCATCCGGATGCCTTTCGATATATAAATTATCAGGGCAGTTAACAACATCCTGAATTCTTTCGTTCCATCCGTCTTCCAATTGGCAACTCAAATACTTGTGATCATAAAAACCAAATGGGAGAAAATACCACAATTTTAATTTATGAAAATAAACTGAGCTGGTTATTTTTCTTTCAAAACGCTTTAAACGAAATGATACAATATGATGTATTTTATTATAAAGAGTCATTTATCAGTTTCATGGCTTAATCAATAATCCCTGGCATGTAGGTAATGTTAAGATTTCAACGTTCTTTGATTTTGCAAATTTATCGTGAGCAATTTTTTGGTCATTACTGGCATTCGCATACCCATAATCATCAAAAATAATTATGCCTCCACTGACCATCCTATCCCAAAAAAACTCAAGAGCCTGAATTTCAGGTTCAACACAATTCATGTCAAGAGACAAGTAACAAATTTTATTTGAATCAACATCTTTAAGAGTTTTTGGCACAACTCCCCTGATAATCTTAACATTATATTCCCTAAAAGTTTGTTGAACCTGATTAAACAATAATTCGGGATCTTCTTTATCATATCCCATCGCAGTATTTCTTATCATTTCCTCCTCCGTACTATATTTTTCATCCAACCCATTAAATGTATCAAGCAAATAATATTTTTTAGCATATTTACTAAAATCGACATAATTTACTACAGCCCTGGCAAATATACCCGTATGCACACCACAGTCTACAAAATCACCTTCTAAATGCATTGCATGTTTTGCTGCCCAACAAAGGACATGTATCCTCCATTCAATATCATAATTTTTTAGCAGCGTACCTCCATCAGTATTCTTTCCAAGATTATATGATTCGATAAAAAGTGGGTCTCTCAAAAAATCTGCATTATGGTAAGTGTACAACAGATCATTTGAATAAGTGATTTGTGCTTTTGGTAAAACAAAATTGGTTGCATAAAGCTTTTCTTTATTCACATATCCCAGCTTTCTTAAAATTCTTTCGATCATAAATTCTCTATTTTTTTTGCATTCCATTGCAATAATGGTCTTACAAAACCTGGGAACCCCTGTGTATAGTTTCCCCTTGCTGAATCCCCTTTCATTTCATCTATAATATTAAATGAAACAGCTTTTTCAGAATAAACATATAACTCAAACGGAGATGGAATAAACAAAGCGATACTTACCGAAAAACTACCTTCACTCATTAGATTACCTGGTATCCACATGGTTGCTTCATACAATCCTTTTTCCCTTTTTTCAATACGAATTGAGGAAGTAACATCATGAGAGTTGAAAATATTTATTTCCTCATCATTATAAAAATTAGCTCCATGTATAAAGCTGTAGCCATCCTTAAAAACTTCGTACTTTATAGTAATACCAATTTTTTGTGTAATGTCAAAGTTGCCATCTAAGGGCGCACTGCCATTTTCATAATGGATATGTATTTCAAAAAGTTTTACAATATTATTTCCTGGTGCGTCAGGGAGATTCCAATTATAGTGAAGGTTAATCGTTTTGTCAATTGCCAGGTACTTATTTATTACTCCAGATGATTCCCCGTATTCTGATAGACAACCGTTGCGTAGAATTATACTGTTATTACATAATTGTTTAACCGCCGCCATATTATGACTCACAAACAACACTGTTCTACCCTCTCCATTACTTACCTCTCCCATTTTTCCCAAACACTTTTTCTGAAACTCTGCATCTCCCACGGCAAGCACTTCATCAACAATTAAAATTTCAGAATCAAGGTGTGCGGCTACGGCAAAGGCAAGTCGAACATACATGCCGCTGCTGTAGCGTTTAACCGGTGTATCAATATATCTTTCAACGCCGCTGAAATCAATTATCTGGTCCAGTTTTCTGTCAATCTCTTTTTTGCGCATGCCAAGTATGGCACCGTTGAGATAGATGTTTTCCCTGCCGGTTAATTCGGGGTGAAAACCGGTGCCTACTTCCAACAAGCTTGCTATCCGGCCTTTTGCTTTAATACTGCCGGTGGTTGGTGAAGTAACCCTGCTTAACAATTTTAGTAAGGTACTTTTACCGGCTCCATTGCGGCCAATTATGCCCAGCACTTCGCCGTGCTTTACTTCAAAATTGATGTCTTTTAGTGCCCAAACATACTCGCTGCTGCCCTTTTGTGTACGGTCGTTTTCTTCACCAATTTTTAAATAGGGATCTTCTTTTCCACGCAAGCGATGCCAGCTGCGATTTACATCATGTGCGAACGATCCCGTACCAACTGTACCGAGGCGGTACTGTTTGGAGAGGTTTTCTACTTTAATTACTGTTGACATGTGAGGTAAGAAAAAAAATGTATAGGAAATCTTTGCGCATCATTTTAATAAGAGGCATTTACCTCGAATTAGCTATTACGTGGATTGGTAATCGGTAAAATAAAAAATGCAGCCACTTTTATAGTTAAGATAACTAGTGAAAAAACTACCATTAAAAGCGTTTTTCTATAACCTGCATTAACCAAAGTAGCAAATAGGGCATACCTTACTCAGCGCTTTTATCCGGTGATTTACCCGGCCTTTTTATTGGCTTCACCTTGGTTTGTTGCCCTGCTTCCATCATCTTTTCAAGGGCTAGCAGGTCGTAGTACTTTTTACCGCCCAACAAATTGGGTATTGGTAATTGGTGGTCTTTTTCCCAATTAAAAAGGGTTGTCCTGCTGATGTTCAGTATTTGTCGCAGGTCGACTGAATCTACCCAACGCATTTCAAATGGGCGCAGTGGGCGTGCAGCGGGATGTTGTTGTACAACGGAGGTTTGCTTTTTCTTTTGCATTTGTACGCATTGATGTGTTAAGTAAAAAAATAACCAAACAGATCTTTGTAACTGCATTGTTGTAATGCATTACAATTAATTACGTACTAATATTAAAAATAATTTTTTAATTTTTTTAATATATTTTTCCTCGAACCACACTCATGCCCTTAATAGCCCGAATTATTGACAAAAAGCCTTATTGTTTCCTTCGTGTTTGCTTCGTGTCTGCTTCGGGTATGCTTCGGGAATGCTTCGGAACAATTTTTCCGGGTTGCGAATCGGTATAAAATAAGGGTAGAACCAAACATATATCACGGTATTGCAGCATAGCAAAATTCACTTTTCAACAAGCTTTTTTGCCAAAAACTGTTCAAAACTGTTTAACGCTGTTAGCACATTGTTCTTTATTGTTCAGCAGGTAATATAACCATATGCCTGCCGTTTGTACGTTTGAAACCCTGCATGCAGCAGGCGATATTGCCAAAAGTTGCATGTAATATTTATAAACCTAAACCCCCTTAAAAATCATGGGAACAATTTCAAAAGGAATCCTTGGAGGATTTTCCGGAAAAGTAGGCACTGTAGTAGGCGGCAACTGGAAAGGCATTGACTACATGCGCAGCAAAAGTTCTTTTAAAAACCGAAACCCCAGTGAAGCTCAACTGGCACAACAGCTAAAATTTGGCATGTGCATCCGTTTTGTACAAAGCATGAGCGGATTACTGGAACTGACTTTTAACAGCTATGCAGTTAAAAAAACAGGGGTTAACAGTGCAATGAGCTACACACTCAAAAACGCTGTTACGGGCACTTATCCCGTTTTTAGTATCGACTACGCGTCGGTATTGGTAAGTCGCGGCGATCTCCCGAACGTACTGGCTCCCGCCATCACTATGGGTGCAGGTAGCCAATTAGTGTACAGTTGGACGGATAACAGCGGCGTAGGTATCGCCAAAGCAAGCGACAAAGCGCTGGCGGCAGCTTTCTGTCCGGAATTGAACCAGGCCATTTATATCACGAGTGGCGCCGACCGGAACGAACTCACCGAAACACTGAACCTTGTTGCCTTTAGCGGCAAAACAGTAGAAACCTACCTCGGTTTTATCAGTGAAGACGGTAGGAACGTTGCCAGCAGTATTTATACCGGAAGCGTCGTAGTCTCCTGATGTGTGATATTAGTTATGAGAGATGAGTTATGAGATATGAGTTATGAGATATGAGTTATGAGATATGAGTTATGAGTTATGAGATATAAGACCTCATTTTTCATTACTTCTCCTCAGCTCCCATCTTTCATCGTCCATCACTCATCTCTCATCTCTAATCGTTCATCACTTGTCTCTCATCTCTAATTGTTCATCACTCATCACTCATCACTTATCGTTCATCTCTTGTCTTTTTTCATCACGTTTTTTTCAATTTGCTTTTCACCGTTAAGATTGAACTACGAAGCATTTTAATTATTTCGTGTGCTTTCCCGCTCATTTCGTCATACTTGTCTTGTTGCAAATAATTTGACTTAAATAATAGTTCCAACCAGTACAAAGTTTCATCACATTCCTTTTGTGCAATAGCTAGCTTATGTATAAAGTCCATTTTACTTTCAGCATTTTGCGCTTCCCTTATGTTAGCGCCAATAGAAGTGCCAGATCTTAATACTTGCTTACTTAAAACAAATTCCTTTTTCTCACTAACCAGTAATTTATAGACTTCAATTATTGAAAGTGCAAACTGCAAACTTTTATCTCCTAATATTGATGCCATATTTTTTAGTTGTGAGATTTGAGATATGAGATATGAGATATGAGATTTGAGATATGAGATATGAGATATGAGATATGAGATATGAGACACGAGATATGAGATATGAGTTATGAGATCTCATCGTTCATCACTCATCGTTCATCGTTCATCACTCAGCGTTCATCTCTCATCACTCAGCGTTCATCTCTCATCACTCATCGTTCATCTCTCATCACTCATCGTTCATCTCTCATCGTTCATCTCTCATCACTCAGCGTTCATCACTCATCTCTCATCACTCTTTTAAACCGTGTCCATGAATGTTCGCTCCACTTTGCTAAAAATAAGCATGCCAAGGAATAACACAATAACGATAAAACCTCCACTATACATTAGTCCGGCAGCGTTTACAGATCCTGTTCCAAACAAAGCATATCTGAATGCCTCTACAATCGGGGTTAAAGGGTTCCAGGCTATCCATGCTGCAAAGGATTTATTTTTTAAAAAGGACATTGGATAAGCGATCGGTGTGGCATACATAAGTAATTGTACGGCAAAACCGATCAGCACGGTAAAGTCCCGGTACTTTGTGGTAAGCGACGAAATGATGATGCCCAATCCCAGGCCAAGACCCGCCATCATCAGCACCAGCAATGGAATCAGTAACCAACTTAGACCGAAATGAAAATGATGGCTTTTTATGCCGTAAAAAACCATAACTGCCAGCAGCAGCAAAAACTGTATCCCAAATTTTACCACGTTACTAAGCACCGTACTTAGCGGTATTACGAGCCGTGGAAAATATACTTTACCAAAAATGCCGGCATTTGCTACAAACGTATTGGAGGTGGATGTAAGGCATGCGGAAAAATAATTCCAGATGCTGATACCGCTCATATAAAACAATACCGGTTCAATGCCATCTGTGGGGATATTGGCAATTTTTCCAAACACCAGCAAAAAAACCAATGTTGTAAAAATGGGCTGTATAAAATGCCATAGTGGCCCAAGAATGGTTTGTTTATACTGAGCCGAAAAATCACGCTTTACAAATAGCAATAACAAATCACGGTAGTTCCATACTTCCCTGAGCTTTAAATCGAAGAGGTGTGCTTGTGGTTCTATCACCATGTCCCATTGCTCATCTTCTATGTGTACTGTTGTTTGGTCGTGCATTGGTTATTAAACCTTTAATAAAAGGTTAATCAGGTTTTTTCTAATGTCACCCCGTCGGGGTTGATATTTTTATCAATGTATTTTAATATGCTATAATAATATCAGCCTTTCAGGCTTTTGATAAATTTAACGCTGAAATTGTGCCGTTAACATAGAAACGATATTAAAAAATTAACCAATAAAAACCCTGAAAGGGTACCATTAATATAGAAACGATATTTAAAAATTAACCAATAAAAACCCTGAAATTGTGCCATTAATATTGAAACAATATTTAAAAATTAACCAATATTAACCCTGAAAGGGTGGCATTAATATAGAAACGATATTTAAAAATTAACCAATAAAAACCCTGAAGGGGTGGCATTAATAAAAACATCAATCATAAAAATCAAACAAATATTTGTCCTCAAATGGTATATTAAATTTCTTTAAAAAATCTCTGTATTCTTCTTGAAAGGTTTTCTTTTTATGATGTTCTTTTTGATTTTTTATATAGTCAACTACAATTCCAAAATTTGATTGAGCATAGGAAAATGCGCCATATCCATCCTGCCAGGAAAACTTTTGTTTTAGAAAGCCTTTTTCATTTATAAAATTGCTTGAATTGTTTTTTATATCTCTTACTAAATCAGCAATACGCATTGCTGGTTTTAAACCTACCAATACATGAATATGATCTTCCATTCCATTTACGGCCAAAGATTTCTGATCTTTTCCCTCCACTATTCCTGCAATGTACTTGTAGATTTCATTCTGAAAAGCGGGTAATAACAAGTTTTCTCTACCCTTAACAGCAAATACATATTGAATATAAATTTGTGAGAATGTGCCAGGCATGGGTTTTTCCTGATTGTTACAGAATATTTTCTTTAATGTCACCCCTTCGGGGTTGGTAATTTAAACAAATAAATTACCAAGTCTATAGTAATGTCAGCCTTTCAGGCTTTTTCAAAATAAAAACACCAGGAAACAGAAATTTAAACAGCTGCCGCATGATAAATTCTTTCAATAATTTCTACAGTCTTTAAAGCTTCAAAACTGTTGGTAGCAGTGGCTGCATCTGCCTGTTTTAGCGTATTAATCACGTGCTCATATACCTGTTCATGATTACTCATGGAGCCTTCATAATCGCCATACTTATTGGCGGCATTTCCGCTGGGTAATGTTGGAATGGTATAATTTTCAATGGCCTGGTATTCCAATGCATTCAAATATTGTCCGCCGATTTTCACGGTACCCTTTTCGCCAAAAATGGTTAATGAGCCTTCCATATTTTTTTTGTATGCATTTACAGTATAATTGATGGTGCCGATGATGCCGTTATTGAATTCCAGTATTACTGCTCCATTGTCTTCAAACTCAATAATGCCTTGGTGGGCACTGTTTTTAATGACAGCCTGCAAGTGTTGGACATCTCCAAACATCCAATACAGCAAATCAATAAAATGGCTGAACTGCGTATACAATGTACCGCCATCCAATGCTTTTTTTCCTTTCCAGGTGTTTTCGTAATAGTGGTTGTTCCGGTTCCAGAAACAGGATAACTGTATACTATATATTTTACCTAGCCTGTTTGCCTCCAATATTTCCTTTAATGCTGCTACTGCAGGATTGTACCTGTTTTGCTTTACAATAAATAGTTTTTTATTAGCATCCGATGCCGCCTGTATCATAGCTGCACAGTCTTTACCGGTTAATGCCATGGGCTTTTCGCACAATACATGCAACTGGTGTTGCAATGCAGCAATGCTTTGTTGGGCATGTAAATAATTGGGTGTGCAAATGGCAACCAAACTATTTGCTTTACTGCTTGCCAGCATTGTATCAAAACTGGTAAAATAAGCACAATTATACTGGTTGGCTAAAAACATTGCCTTATCCAAATCTATATCGCAGACTGCCTCCAACTGACCCATACTGCTCATTATTTGCGCATGTCGCTGGCCTATGCGACCGCACCCTGCTAATAAAAAGTTTATTTTTTTTGACAATGCCTATGCTGTTTCAGTCGGTAACCAGTTGTAGTATGGTTTGTAATTTTTTCTTGTACACTTCAAACCCAAAATGCTCCATCAGCAATTGCCGGTTGGGTTTGTAGGCGGTTGTATCGAGCATTACTTTTTCGATGGATGCAGTAATAGCAGCCTTGTCATCAGGATCAACCAACAGGCCCAAACGTCCCTGCAACAACGCATCTGTTGATCCATCTTTATTGCCCGCAATTACCGGCAAACCATAGAGCATGGCTTCAATAAATACAATTCCAAAACCTTCTTTTTTGCTGGGCATTACATACAGGTCAGCTGCATGGTAGTGGCGGGATAGTTCTTCATCGGATATAAACCCTGTAAAAACTACCTGCTGCTGAAGCGATAATCTTTCCACGATTGCATCAATCCGTTGTTTTTCCCGATCATCGTATTTACCTACTATCAGGTATTTAATGGAGGGATACTTTTTTTTTAATTCATAGATTGATTCCAAAACGTGGTCGTAACCCTTATACAATTCTTTGGAAGAAAGTCGGGTAAGTGTCATTAACACCAAATCGTTTTTGGTAAACCCCAATTTGCTGAGCAATTTCTCGTCTTTATTTTCATTTTGCCCAGGCAGCAAATAGGGATCGATGCAATTATTTAAAACAACCAGGTTCTCAACCGGCAGGTTGAATAAATCCTCCATTTTTTGCCGGGTAAATTCACTGACGCATATAATTTTATCACACTTACGAAGCATGTATTTTTTATAGCCTTTTAGCGGCTCCCATACTTCTATGCCATGTGCAATTAAAATAAGTTTTATGCCGGGACAAAATAGTTTAATTACATAACCAATCGTCAGCAGGTTGATATGACTCAACAGCACCACTTTAGCAGTACAACCTTTTTTTACTGCAGCTTGCACAAACCGCAATTTACGCTGCCCAAACCCTTTAAAAAATGCTGGAGAAATATATTTTACATTTACTTCATTGGTTTCATCATACATAGAATACACCGCCAAATTACTCAACGAATTGCCAGCAGTTAATTCGGTGAGGACTTTACATATTACCCTGCCCACTTTTTCTATGCCACCTGTGGCAGAAAAAACTCTGAGTGTTAAAAAAAGAATATTAATGTGCATGAGGATATTCTTCCAGCATTAACAAAGTAAAAAACTGTGACCAATGCAATTGATTA